>JAEXFF010000318.1 GCA_023400335.1 Bacteroidota bacterium | reverse complement strand
ATACATGATTGATAATATAAACTGCTGCCCGCCCCAAAACATATCCCAGGAGAATGCCGATACTGAATTGCATGAAGAAAGAAAGTAATATCTGCCCCCAGCTCATGTCTCCGGACTGGATAATTTGAAGCAGTAATATCGTAAGCATATAGGCCATCGGATCGTTACTACCGCTTTCGAGTTCCAATAAGGGACGCATATTCTGTTTCAGGTTTAAGCCTTTGGACCGGAGGATATTGAAAACAGAAGCCGAGTCGGTAGAAGACATGACGGCTGCCAGTAAAAGGCAGCCTACCAGAGGGGCAGCTGTATCCGGATAAAGATTGCCGATCAGCCAGTAAATAAAATAGCCTGTAATGAATGTTGTCAGAAGAACCCCTAAAGTAGCCAGGATCACTCCTTGAGAAACAATGGGGCGTATATCATTTATCTTTGTATCCATACCGCCGGCAAATAGAATAATACAAAGGGATAACGTTCCGATAAATTGGGCTTCACTGGCATTGTGAAACTGGATACCAATGCCGTCGCTTCCAAAAATCATACCTACCAAGAGAAATAGCAACAGAACGGGTATACCAAGCTTATAGCCTGTTCTTCCGATGATCAGGCTGACAAATAAAAGGGTAGAACCGATGAGTAAAATATTGCCCGTAGTAACAATCATATCGTTGGCATTTTCATTATACTAAACGCATGAGTCTTTTGAAAGTTCCGCATTTATTTTTAATAAAAAGAAAAAATTAAAAAGAGGGCTGAGATTTTTGTGAAATGTCTAACTTTGTAAATTAGAAAAAGAAGGAGGTATGGTATACTAAATGGTTCTATATGTCTCACTTGCCTACATTAATCACTGATCTTGCCCTGATATTAGTTTCCGCTGGTATTGTCACGCTTATATTCAAAAAATTAAGACAACCTTTAGTGTTGGGATATATTGTTGCAGGATTCATTGCCGGACCTCATGTTTCTTTTACGCCTACCGTTATAGATACTGCTAATATACAAACCTGGGCGGACATCGGCGTTGTTTTTCTGTTGTTTGCCTTAGGATTGGATTTTAGTTTCAAGAAATTGATGAAGGTGGGAGGACCGGCAATAATTGCGGCGATAACCATTATTACCGGTATGGTCATCTTGGGGATGTTAGTGGGATCTGTGATGGGTTGGAAACGCATGGATTGTATCTTTCTGGGAGGTATGTTAGCTATGTCTTCTACTTCTATTATTTATAAGGCTTTGGAGGATATGGGCTTGCGTACACAGCGGTTTGCCGGTTTGGTGTTGGGTATATTGGTAATAGAAGATTTAGTGGCGGTTGTATTGATGGTATTGTTGTCGACTATGGCTGTAAAGAATAATTTTGAGGGAGCAGAGATGGTTTTCAGCATTGCAAAATTGTTCTTTTTCCTGATGTTATGGTTTATTATCGGCATTTTTATCATTCCCACCTTTTTTAAGCGGACTAAATTGCTGATGAATGAGGAGACAATGCTGATTGTGGCGTTGGGATTGTGTTTTCTGATGGTAGTGGCAGCTACACAGGTCGGCTTTTCTTCGGCACTGGGAGCATTTGTCATGGGTTCCATTCTGGCAGAAACCATGGAAGCCGAGAAAATCGGGCATTTAGTAAAGCCTGTAAAGGATTTATTTGCCGCTATTTTCTTTGTGTCCGTGGGAATGATGGTAGATCCCGGGATGATCTGGGAGTATATGGGACCGATTATTTTAATTACGCTGACCGTATTAACAGGGCAGTCTTTATTGGGTACTTTGGGGGTTGTGTTGGCCGGCCAACCTTTAAAAGTGGCTATGCAATGCGGATTTTGCCTTTCCCAGATCGGAGAATTTGCGTTTATTATTGCTTCTCTCGGGTTGAGCCTGGGGGTAACCGACAGTTTTTTATACCCTATAGTCGTAGCCGTTTCTGTCATCACTACATTTCTGACGCCTTATATGATGCGTTTATCCGAGCCGGCTTACCCTTTTGTAGAAAAACGTTTGCCTGTCAAATGGAAAAAATTGCTGGATCGTTATACTTCAGGAGCTGAGGTGGTCAACCAGGAAAACAACTGGAAAAAACTGTTGGTTGCTTTGACCCGGATCGTTGTGGTTTATTCTGTCATTCTGATTGCAGAATTGATATTGGCATTCAGTTTATTGTTGCCTTTTATCCGGACGCATATTCCCGGAATCTGGGGAAATATACTCGCAGCTATTCTTATCGTTACCTGTATGGCTCCTTTTTTGAGAGCCATTGTGGCTAAAAAGAATCATTCGGTGGAATTTCAGATTTTGTGGCAGGATAATCGTTTTAACCGGGGATACCTGGTGTCTTTAATTGTCTTTCGCTTTGTGCTGGCCATGTTGTTTGTCATGTTTGTCATCTCGGCACTTTTTAAAATTTCAGTAGGCTTGTTGATCGGGATTGCAGGGATGGCTGTCGCCGGAATGATTTATTCCCGTTACCTGAAAAAACAGTCGATACTCATTGAGCGCCGTTTTCTCCGGAATTTAAATATCCGGGATATCAGTGCCCGGCCCAAAGGAAAAACAATGCCTCGCTTTGCCGGTAATTTATTATCCCGGGATTTGCATATGGCAGATTTTATAGTACCTGCCGACTCCAAATGGGCTGGAAATTCCTTGTCGGAATTGGGACTTAAAACCCGTTTCGGAATACAGGTTGTTGCTATATTCCGGGGAAATTATTGTTTGAATATACCGGGCGGACGGGAGCGTATTTTCCCCCAGGACCGCATACAGGTAATCGGG
>JAEXFF010000307.1 GCA_023400335.1 Bacteroidota bacterium | reverse complement strand
AATGATCGCTTTCTTATTCCGGAATTTCCCGAATAGTTGGGAATATACTTTCCGGAAGCTTTGACTGTCCATGCTGGGAATATGGATATAGCCGATCTTGCCTTCTGAGAGTTTTTCTACCAGGTCTTGCCGTCCTTTTACCCATCTGTTGTATAATAATTGCGATTGTTCTCCGGCGGAAATCGGTTTGACATATTCATTCCAACGCTCCTTGGTTTCCGGATTATAGAGCGTCAGGTATACCCTTTTCCCGGCCTGATTTTCCAAAAGTGAGAAGTAATCTTTACCTGCTTTGATGGGTTGGTTGTTGATCTCTTCAATAATTACCCCTGCTTTGATTTTTGTTTTAGCAGTCGTAAGCGGACCTTTTTCAATGACTTCCTGAATTTTTAGTCCATCTCCTTTATAGGCCGGATCGTAGAAGGCACCTAAAACAGCTGTCGGTTTTGCTGTAGTGGGAGCATAATAGCTTGCACCCGTGTGAGAAGCATTCAGTTCGCCCAGCAATTCTCCCAAAACTTCTGCAAAATCATAATTATTGTTTATATGAGGCAAAAAGCGTTTGTATTCTTTTTTGTAAAAATCCCAGTCTACCTTATGCAAATCCGGGTCGTAGAATTTATCCACAACTTGCTGCCAGGCGTGGTCGAATATGTATTCTCTTTCCAACGGTTTTTTCAGTTCTAATTCGGCTTCATAAGTCACAGGAGTGGTTTTCCCGCTATTGATATCTATTTTGCTGATTTGTCCGTTAGCTAGCATATATAAATTTTTCCCTTCTTTGTCCATGTCCAACGCTCCGCCCCACTTATTCAATTTTGCCAAAATACGGGTTGTTCCTTCTTTAAAATCCCGTACCCATAAGTCATATCCCCCTTCAAAACGAGCCAGGTAATATAATTTAGAGGCATCTTTTGTCAGTACAGCATCTCCCAGATTGGAAGAATTGATGGTCAGGCGGGCGATTCTGTCTTCCAGGTTCGTAAGGTCAATATGGAGTTCCGGTAATTTAGTCTCTGCTACTTTTTTCTTACTGTCTTCTTTTTTCTCTCCCTTTTTATTTCCTTTTTTGTCGGTTTTCTGGGCGTCTTCTTTCTTCTTGTCGTTATTTTTCATCTCTTTTGCCAGAGCATATTCTTCTTTGCTCATATTAAATTCGTCCCAGGCTTCCGGATCTAAGAAAAGGGCATAAACGTCGTAATGTGCTCCCCAGCTTCCGTGGCTACGGTAGCCGGCACGGTCCGAGAACCAGATTACAACTTTTCCGTCCATCATCCATTTGGGGGATTCATCCGAATAACCACTATTGGTCAGATTGTGAATTTCCTGACTTCCATCGGCTTTTACCAAAGCAACATCGCTGTTTTGCCAACCACCGTAATCGAAATATTTGGCTAATATCCATTTCCCGTCGGGAGACCATTGATACCACTGGTCGCCATCACTGTAAGAATAATTGTATTTGCCGGGTAATACGGTCCGGACTTTTTTGCTTTTTAAATTGATCACTTTAATTTCCGTACGGTTTTCCAAATAGGCAATTTCTTTTCCATCCGGAGAGAAAGCCGGTTCGAAGCAGGCATTTTTACCTTTAGTGATTTGCTCTTCTTTTATTTCTTTGGCATAAGTAAATAACTTATCCGTAGTGTCTGCCAAAGTAGCGGTATAAATATTCCACTGTCCGTTTCTTTCTCCTGCATATACCAATGAACGTCCATCCGGAGAGAAACTTACAGATCTTTCCTGAGTAGGAGTATTGGTAATCCGTTTAGTTGTATTGTATTCTACTGAAGTGACAAACACGTCTCCTCTTAATATAAATGCAATTTCTTTTCCATTGGGAGAAAGAGCTATTTCACGTGCTCCGTTTCGCATAGTGTTGGACGTTAACTGGGGTTCGATTTGATCGGTAACCACATTTATCTTTACCTTCTGCGGTTGTTTCCCCTCTTTCAGTGTATACACCTCTCCGTTGAAGAAGTAGCAAAGAGTTCCGTCATTGGAACGGGAAAGAAAACGAACGGGATGTTTGGAATGATGAGTGATCTGAGTAATCTGTTCCGGATGATCCAGGGATAATTTACATACATTGAAATCACCGAAACGCTCGCTTAAAAAATAGATACCTTGTTCATCATCTGTAAAAACCGGACTCCGGTCTTCCACTTCTTTTGAGGTAACATTGGTGAATTTACCGGTTTTTAAATCATGTAACCATATATCACGGGTTACAGAAGACTTGTGATGTTTCCGCCAGTTGTCCTCATAACCTTTATAATCGTGATAAATGATTTTATCTCCGGCTTTGTTAAAATGAATGTCATTTACTTCGAAAGTTAAGAATTGTTCCGGTCGTCCTCCCTCTGTTGAAACCGCGTAGATTTGTGAGCCGGAAGGGAATTGCGTATAATTTATATCAGGCATAATCCGGGCTTTGTATAGAATTTTTTTCCCGTCCGGAGTAAAGGCAACCGGCGTTTCTCCGGTTGAATTCCAGGTAAGGCGGGTGGGGATTCCACCTGTTGCCGGTACGGTATATACATCCATACTTCCTGAACGGTTGGAAGCGAAAGCGATTGTCTTGCTGTCCGGTGACCATACCGGCCAACCGTCATAGGCGGGGTTCGTTGTCAGTTGTGTAGCTTTTCCTCCTTCTACATTTACAGTATAAATATCTCCTTTATAATTAAAAGCTATCGTCTTCCCGTCCGGAGAAATGGACGGATAACGGGTCCATAG
>JAEXFF010000238.1 GCA_023400335.1 Bacteroidota bacterium | reverse complement strand
CTGTACGTACAGAATCCATAGCCGTGTTTCCGCCTCCTACCACTACTACGTTTTTCCCGCGGAAAACCGGCGTATCTGCATCTTCCTGATCAGCTCCCATCAAATTTACCCGCGTCAGGTATTCATTCGAAGATAATATTCCGTTCGCATTTTCCCCCGGTATATTCATAAAACGGGGTAATCCTGCTCCGGAACCGACGTAAAATCCCTTAAAGCCTTCCGTTTTTAAACCTTCTATCGACTCAGTCAGTCCCACAATAAAGTTAGTCACAAACTTCACCCCCATTTTCCGTAAATTGTCCACCTCCACATCTACTACTTTATTCGGTAAACGGAATTCAGGGATCCCATATTTTAATACGCCTCCTATTTCATGTAAAGCCTCAAAGACAGTAACATCATAACCCAATTTCACCATATCCCCGGCAAAAGATAAACCCGAAGGTCCCGACCCGATTGCAGCCACCCGTATACCATTTGAAGCAGCTACCGCCGGTACAGCTATTTGCCCGGATTCCCGCTCATAATCGGCGACAAACCTTTCCAAATAACCGATAGCTACCGGTTCTTTCTTCAGTTTTTGTATATAAAAACACTTCGCTTCACACTGCTTTTCCTGGGGACATACTCTTCCGCAAACAGCCGGCAGAGCACTGGTCTGTTTTAAGACAGCTGCAGCTTCTCCAAATGCTCCCCTTTCAATATGCTTGATAAAACCCGGAATATCAATTCCAACCGGACACCCTTCCATACAGGTCGGATTTACGCAATCCATACACCTCTTAGCTTCCAACAAAGCCATTTCCCGCGTAAGTCCCGTATTCACTTCCAAACGCTGGCTCTTTATCCTTTCTGCCGGTTCCAATTCCGGCATCTTCACCCGTCCGATACCTGTCCTTTCTTTTCCCTTCACTTCTTCCCGGAGTTTTTTTCTCCCATCTGTATTCCTGTCACTTACAGCCATATCTCAATTTATTACTAACTTCTATTTTATTGCTCCCCTCATTCCGGCCTTCCATTCTTTCTATCTTTTCGGAAATAAGAGGTCTCTTTAATTCCTTTCCAAATTTCCTTCCTTCTGTACTTCTTCCCTATTCCCGTACAGGAGAAAATTACAGATGACTCATTTTCTCCGTTTCTATATTTTTATACCCGCTTAACCGCGACATCATCTCATCGAAATCTATTTGATGCGCATCAAATTCCGGCCCGTCTATACAAGTAAAGCGCGTCTTCCCTCCTACTGTCACCCGGCAAGCCCCGCACATACCCGTACCGTCTACCATAATAGCATTTAAACTTGCAATAGTGGGAATAGCATATTTCTTTGTCAACAGCGAACAAAATTTCATCATGACAGCAGGCCCGATCGTCACAGCCATATCTATTTTTTCACGTCCAATCACTTCTTCCATGCCTTCTGTCACCAACCCTTTCCGCCCGTACCTGCCATCGTCCGTCATAACGATCACCTCATCAGAATACCGGCTTATCTCTTTTTCCAGAATAACCAACTCCTTCGTCCGGGCAGCAATTACCGAAACAACTCTATTCCCCGCTTCTTTAAAACCCTGCACAATAGGCAATAAAGGCGCTACTCCGACCCCTCCCCCACAAGCCAGTACAGTACCCACCTTTTCTATATGCGTTGCCTTTCCCAAAGGACCAACCAAATCCGTAATGTAATCCCCTTCTTCCAACTCACACAATTTTGTAGAAGAAACCCCCATTTTCTGAATAACCAGAGTAATACTTCCCCTGCGAATATCGGCTTCAGAAATCGTCAATGGAATCCGCTCTCCTTTCTCTCCAACCCTTACAATTACAAAATTTCCCGGTTTACGGGCCTTCGCAATTAAAGGAGCTTCTATTTCCATTTGCACCACCCTGTCCGAAAAATACCTTTTCTTCAGTATTTTATTCATAGCTTTAGACTTACAAGTTTACATTGAAAACGATATACCCTTAAAATTCCATCCTTATTCCGCTCTTCTTTTCAACAGAAACAGCAAAAAATATTCAGCAGGGTATAGGTTTAAAGACATACAAAAATAATCGCTATTTCTAACTGATCAAGTCTTTTACTAAAATTTAAACAAAAAAATTTAATTTTGCAGGAGAAATCAACTTAAATAAGACTATTCCGTTATTTATAAAAAGAACATTATTCCATGAGCAATAAAAAAGAAAGAATCAATATCGTTTATTCCACTAATCCGGATTTTAAATACGAATACGAGCAAGAGGCTGCTTTAGAAACACTTTCTCCCGAAAAGCAGCATCTGAAAGTCGTTCTCGACACGAAACAAAGGGCAGGAAAAACCGTTACCCTCGTTCAAGACTTTGTCGGCACAGAAGAAGATTTGAAAGAATTAGCTAAATTGCTTAAAAACAAATGCGGGGTCGGAGGGACGGTCAAAGACGGACAAATCCTCATTCAAGGAGCATTCAAAGACAAAATATTGGCAATCCTCCACGATCATCACTACCGTACCCGGTGACAAGGGGACGGTTCTTTTGTCACCTAATTAATCCCATTTTGCGAAGCAACAAAGAAGCATTCATATTCCGGCTGATTCCGGCCTTTAATTTATAATCATACTGAATATTCTCGTCTGTCGAAGTAATCTCAAAACAATAATTAAAAAAATGATCCGGATATTTTTCAGCCAACTCCCCCAAAGCCAAATCGTGAGTAGCAACCATCCCGGAAACCGGCAATTGAATCAAACGTTCCAGAAACTTCACGGATCCGTAAAGTTTATCCTGAGAGTTTGTCCCTTTCAGCATTTCGTCTAAAATAATAAAAAGACGATCCGTTTGTCCGGCCTGAGCAACCAATTGTTTTAAACGCAATAATTCCGCATGAAAATAGGATGTGCCCCGGGCTAAATCATCTGTAGTCCGCATACTGGTAAACAGCTCCATCAAACCAAATTCAAATTTCCGGCTGCAAACAACATTTCCGGATAAGGCCAACACTAAATTTACTCCTATCGTTCTTAAAAATGTACTTTTACCCGCCATATTTGCCCCGGTAATAATAAAAAACTCATGCATATCCCGGACCGAAAAATCATTTTTTACCCCCCCGTCTTTACCCAATAAAGGATGGCCTATTCCTTCCGCCGTCAGCCATTTTCCCTCTTTTAAAACCGGAATCGTATATTCCGGATGGTTAAAATAATAAATGGCCATACTGGCCAATGCATCCATTTCGTTTATAGCCCCCATCCACTTAAAAACGGCACTTCCGTATACACACTTC
>JAEXFF010000231.1 GCA_023400335.1 Bacteroidota bacterium | reverse complement strand
GTATTACGCTACAGAGTATATAGCCCATCAGCTGGAAAAAGAGATGGCCAATTTTGATCCGGATATCCGTTTTTCTGTAAAGTACAATAATTGGATGAACATTGATACGGTTTTTGAGGAAATGCTGGCGGCAAAAAAAGGGGAAGTTTACCTGACTTATGCCTGGGATCTGGGAAGCCGTTATAGCCGTTATACTTATTTGCAGATTGATTCGTTATTCCGGAATAGCAAGGTTCCTGTATTTTCGTTAACTTACCGGAACTGGAAAAATACCCGGATTGTAGGGGGATATTATTATTCGCCCGAGGAATATACCGATCAGACACTTGTTATTCTGGATCGGATTTTGGCCGGAGAATCTGTGAAAGATATTCCATTGCAATATATAAAAGGCGGAAGTTATCATTTAAATCAGACTGCTGTATTAAAATACGGATTAGATTCCAGAACCCATTTTTTAAAAAATGTCGTAAGGGAGAATATTCCTCTCACTTTTTATGAAAAAAATGAAAAAAGAATTGTTTTAAGCGCTATTTTACTGGCTTTGATTAGCGGTATGACCATTCTGATCGTTCGCCGCCATCGTCATTTAAGGCAATTGAGACATTCTTTTATGGAGTATAAGCAGTTGTATGATGAACTACAATTGATATATGCTCATCTGCCGATCGACTTTGCTTTGTACGACAGAGAAGGCTGTAAGCTCGGAAGACTTGTGGACGGTCAGCATTCTTCTTTGAAAACTTCCTTCCAGCATATTTTGCCGACTCATATTTTTCAGTATAATTTCCTGGATGAAGCTCAAAAAAAGCAATTGAAAGACGGTAAGACCGTAAGTTGTGAGGTTTCTGCGAATTTACTGAAAAGTTTGTCCCTGCAGGACTTTGAAAATAATACTGTTTTTGAATTGATTGTAAAACCTTTAATCGGTGTAAATTATAAGTCCTCCTGTTATATTGCAATCATTGCAAATAAAACCCTGGAGGCCAAAGAGAGGGAAGAAAGAGAACGTTTTGAAAATTTGTTTCATTTTGCATCGGATTTTACCGAGGTAGGAATTGCCTGTTATGACCCGGAGAGTGGTAAAGGATTTGCAAGCCGGGCCTGGTATAAAAATCTCAATGAACCGGTAAAAGACAGGATTGCTCCGGACTACCACAATGTCTTTCCGGAAGGGAGGGAATTTCTGATTGGTAGCCGCCGGCAGATTCAGAAGGGTATTTCTACGGATTGTTTGGGAGATGTTCAGGTGATTTCTGCTGATGGGAAAGTACACTGGATCCGACAGTTCTTTTTTTGTTATGAACATAATCCACAGGACAAGAAAACGATGCTTGTGGAATTAAATTTTAATGTAGATCAGCAAAAAGAGACGGAGATTGAGTTAATGGAAGCGAAGGATAGGGCCGAGGAAGCTAACCGGGAAAAGGAAGAATTTTTAGCTAATATCAGTCATGAAATCCGGACTCCTTTGAATGCAATTGTCGGTTTTTGTAGTTTATTGGTCAATAATGAAGAAGAAGCCGATCGTATAGAACTGGGGAATATTGTCCGCCGGAACAGTGAGACACTGATGGGATTGATTACTGATATTTTAGATTTGTCCAAAATTGATGCAGGGAGAGGGAAGTTTATCGTTTCGGATACGGACCTCAATGAGGTGTACCGGCAAGTAATAAGTTGTATCGAAAAAGAGGCAAAGCAAAAGTCTTTAAAAATATATTGGCCGGAAAAAGAAGAGGATGGCATTTTTTATACTGATGCGTCAAGGCTCCGGCAAATTTTATTACATCTGCTTTCTAATGCCTTGAAATTTACAGAAAAGGGGAGTATCACTTTAGGCTACAGGCGTAAGGAAGACTGTTACTATTTTTATGTTACAGATACAGGATGCGGTATAGAGGAGAAAGAACAGGAAAATATTTTCCGTCGTTTTGTAAAAATCAATACCTTTGCTCAAGGTTCCGGTTTGGGACTTCCGCTTTGTGAAAGCATTGTAAAAAATTTGGGAGGACAGATAGGACTGATTTCAGCTTTGGGAAAAGGCACTACTTTTTGGTTTACATTGCCAATTAAAGAAAATAAATCATCTTAAAAATGGACAAATTTGCGGCGATTGATTTTGAGACGGCTAACTGGCAGAGTACCAGTGTTTGTGCGGTGGGAGTCGTAGTCGTGGAAGGAAGAGAGATAGTGGATAAGTTTTATAGTTTAATCCATCCCCGGCCTGATTTTTATTCTCGCCGGAATACACTGATTCATGGTTTAACCCGGGCAGATACGGAAGATGCTCCGGAATTTCCTACTGTATGGAGAGAAATTGTCCCTATGATCAAAGGAATGCCTTTGGTGGCTCATAATAGTATTTTTGACGAAGGATGTCTCAAAGCTGTACATGCCCTTTTTGAAATGTCTTATCCCGGTTATACATTTTTTTGTACCTATCGGCTTGCCCGGAAAAAAATAAAAGGACTTGTGAATTATCAGCTTCAGACGGTTGCTGCCAGCTGCGGTTACGATTTGTTGAACCATCACCATGCTTTAGCAGATGCTGAGGCTTGTGCCTGGATCGCGAGAGAAATTCTGTAAGTTTTTTACTTAATAAGCGTCTTAGGGCTCGTTAAGGAAAGCTGAAAGCCGGTATCCATCCGGAAAGATACCTCTCTTTTCGGTTCCGGTGTTTGGAGCCGGATTCGTATGACTTTCTAATTCGCTGACCGATGAATTTTGGATTTCCCTTACTTGATAAGTACGGAATTTTAGTTTCATTGATCAGCGAATGCTGAGTATTCTTTTTTCCGGCTTTCAGTGTTTTTTCGTAAGTCAGAACGAATTCTGATCCTGTTTCAGGTTTGTCATTAGCTGCTTAGACCATGTTTTTTGATTTCCATACCGGAGCCTTCGTATACAGCCCGTCCGTCATTGTATCCCACGATTCTTTTTTTCCCTTTACCCGAAAGAGCGCCTCCTACCGAGTCGTCAACTTTTCCAAACATCATGACAGCAACCATTGCAATTACGGATGGCAGAATAATATATATCAGCCAGCTTGCCATTATTACAGCCGACACAATCAGAACCCCTACCGCTATTTTTCCCGGATAATAAATGAGTAACCAAAGGGTTCTGTATTTTGCAATCACTTCAATCAGCATTGCAATCGCTGTAATAAACCATAATCCCAAAACGAACGGTAACATTTTCAATAATAGCGGATATTCAGACCAATGGGCGAAGAAGTCCGGATTGAATCGCAATGCATAAGTGAGCGGTTCATTAAAATCAATGAAAAAATACATTAATCCGACCAGTACAGAAGCGAGGTAATATAGCGGAATGGTAAAAGCTTTCGGATATTGCCAGAAACAAAAACCCTTTCTAATCTTTTTTACGATAATCCAATAAATCAATTTCCATAAAAGATATAATGCAATAACGCCCAGTGCAAGCGTGATTATTGTCAGAATATTCTCCATCCGTTCCGTAGCGTTACTTGAAAAAATGCTTGTCCAAGTGGTATAGGGTAATGCCATTTGACTAATGTGAAACCAGTTCCAGCCATCTGCCACTTTTTTCCCGTTTTTGATAAGCCGGACTTGTATAAAGTCACGTTCTTTCCCATTCTTCATGACTTCATTTTTGAATCCGCCCATTATCTGTAAGGTATCCCCAGCCCTGACCCTGGCTCCCCTGTAATCGTCAACAGCCATTTCAAAATCCTTGATTCCTTTATAAACAATTTTTTCCTTTTTCCCGCTGAATTGGGATTTCGGTTGAGTGTTGATATAAAAACTGTCGGTTGCTACGAGCAGATAACCCGGTTTCAGACCATAGTAGTAATAGAGTAAAGCTGAATCTTTAGCACTTCCGTTTTCCATATTCTGAATAGCTTCCAGATTTATTCCCCGTTTACAGGAAGAAAAAGATAGTATGGAACAAAGACAGATAAATGTGATTTTTGATAGTGTTTTCATAGTTACTTTTTGTTGTCAATCTTACTTATTGCTGTTAGATTGTTCGGTTTTGAAATTGTTATTTTTATGATTGTAAGCTATTTACGTTATAGTAAAATCTGTTTTGGAAAAATGGAAAAGCAGTTTCACGTACGAATATAATACTTATTTCGAAAATTTAAAATATTTTTGCATGCTTTGCATTGAAACGAAGAGTTCCGCCTTACTGAAAAGTTTTTCGGGAAATATTCTCCTTTTTCCCGTTTTCGATAATTCATTTTTTATGGAGATGTAATTAAATATTCGTTTTACTGTTTGATTTTTAAACTTGTATTGCTGTTATTTTCTTGTTTACGGTTGAGCGTAACGGAGAGTAAAAAGTTTCCGTTTAATTCCTGGAAAGTCAGTCAATACAGTAATAATATAAAAATGGATTTAAGTAAAATTGTACAGCAATTTTTAGTTTCGAACGATTACCGTCGGATTCAGTTAAAAGCGGTTTTGTTCGACATGGATGGAGTCTTATTCGATTCCATGAAAAACCACACACTGGCTTGGCAGAAAGCGATGGAGGTAAAGGGAATTACGGCTGAAAGAAAAGAATTTTATTTGTACGAAGGGTGTACCGGGAAGGGGACGGTTAATCAATTTTTTCAGCGCCTATACGGAAGACAGGCGAGTGAAGAAGAAGTAGAACAAATTTATCGGGAAAAAAGCCGTTTTTTTAACGAGATGCCTCCGGTGGAGATTATGCCGGGAATAAAAGAAGTATTAGCTAAAATAAAAGAATACGGATTGAAGGCGGTATTAGTGACAGGCTCAGCGCAACGTTCACTGTTAGAACGTTTGGAGCGAGAGTTCCCGGGTATGTTCCTTCCTGCCTATCGGGTTACGGCTGCTGATGTAAAGCAGGGGAAGCCTTCCCCTGAACCTTATCGGATGGGATTGGCAAAAGCAGGAGTGAAAGCAGATGAAGCAATTGTAATAGAAAATGCTCCGATGGGCGTACAGGCAGCAGTTGCTGCTAAGATTTTTACTGTAGCAGTAAATACAGGACCTATTCCTCCTCAAAAGCTTCAGGAAGCCGGGGCCAATATTTTATTTCCTGATATGTTTTCTTTAGCGGCAGCTTTGGAGGAGCTAACCGGAGTATTTAAAGCAGAATGTTTTTGCCAGGATAGGATATATCCCACTACTTCTGAATAATTTTTCCGTCCGGAAGGAATCCGGTTACTTTTCAGAAAGAGGTTGTAAATATAATCTTGTATTTTGCCTATGCCCGGACTATATTTTTGTTGCCAGTATTCCCGTTGGGATTTGTATTGTTCCCGGATTTCAGGACGAATAGAGGTAAGAAAATGCTCAAATTCTGTTTTGGGAAGCAGGCGGGAAGCATTTCCTAAAATATAACCTAAAATCATGAAATTGCCGCTTTGCCGGATTTGTGAATTTTCAGCATGGGTGCATATTAGCCAGGCATAAAAATTGGCTTCGGCTTCACTGGATACTCCCAACCGGTGTGCCGCTTCGTGAGCAAATACCGAAGGGTATTCCTCTGCCCGTAATTCCCGGTTTAAATTGAATTCTGTAAAAAAAGGACCCATATAGCCGGATACTCCTACTTTTGAAAACAAAGAACTGAATAGCATGGTTTTGGGTATTAAAACCGAGGGAGGATCGGCTAGTTTAAAGGTATCTTTCCAGTGCCTATATCCTTTCTGTATTTCTTCTTCAACAAGTTGGGGAGAAAGAGATTGAACCGGTTCATATCCGGCATTTAGCCGGGTGATGTAATCGGTCAAAAAGACCTTGAAATCTTCAGCGGTATAAGCTGTGGGAGAAATATTGCTGCGAACGTAAAAATTTTCCCGGAAATAGTTAAGTCCCCAGGCAAAATAAAACCAAACATAAATCCATCCTAGAAACAACCCGATATGTCCCAATCGTTTTTTGCGGTTATCTTTTTTGAACAATAGTCTGAAAAGGGAGAACAGGATGCTTAAAGCAGCTAATACAATAAAACAATCTCCGACGGAAAAAGGGAATAGAGAAGAAAAAGCTGAAAGTGTAGAAGCAATACCGGGATAAATATATTGTGCATAAAATTCACCGGCATTCGGAAAATATCTTATGATTTGGATGAGGAGGATACACAAAAGAAGTATTCCGGGCTCAATAATTTTTCTTCGCATTTTACATATTGTTTTCTGCATCTCTGGACGGGCAATAATACAATAAATTTTATAGAGTTACAACAAACATTGGGATTTGAAAACCAGATTTACCCTCAATAATTGCAAATGAATTTTTAAGATTGGAAATCTGAGACTTCCTTTTCTTCTTTGATGGAACATTGCAAAATTCAAACCGTATAATTGACAAAATAGAAATAGGTAAAACAATAAAATTAAAATGTGATGAAAACCAAGGTAATTATCTTTATGTTATTCGGGATTGTGGGCTTGCTGATGACCGGATGTAATAACAAAAAGCAGTATAGGCCCGATGCAAGAATTATTTCGGCTATGAATACCAAATATCCGAAAGCAACAAAAATAGAGTGGGAGCAAAAACACGATTATCAGGTGGCAGAATATTATGAAAATGGAGTGGAATCCAAAGCCTGGTTTGATAAGGACGGTAAATGGATGATGACGGAAAGTAATTTAAAATACAGCGGTTTGCCTGTTGCTATCCGGAATACTTTTGAGAAAAGTATGTATAGTGGTTGGAAAAAGGACGATATTGACAAAATCGAGCGCTATGGAATGCAGCCCGTTTATGTCATTGAAGTAGAAAAAGAAGGGCAGGATGTAGATCTTTATTTTACCGCTAATGGAATGCTGGTTAAAACGGTGAATGGGAAAGACCGGGGACATGATAATGACTATATGCCTCTGGCACCGGCAATAAGAGATAATGTTATGCGTAAATATCCGGATGCATCTGTTATAGAGACAGCGAGAAAAGGAGGAAAGAAATATGTGGATATCATGGATAACGGACGCGTAAAAGAATTGGTTTTTGATAATGATAATTGGGTATCTACTTCCTGGAAGGTAGACAAAGCCGATGTTCCTTCTGCTGTAATGACTACTTTAAGAGGGGCAGACTATAAAAATTATACGATAGATGGTATAACATTTTATGAAACAGCAGATCATTCTTATTACCAGGTAAAGATAAATGAAGGAACTAAAGATAAAAAAGTTAATATTGATGCTACCGGAAAAGTTGTCAATTGAGAATGAAAGGGTATAATGCAGAATAGAACAGGTATTTTTAAAGAAAATTTTAAAATTATATTGAAGGATTAAAAAGAAACGGTAGGAAGGAATTGCCTATCGTTTTCTTATTTATAGAAGATATAAAGCTGATGAAAGGAAAGACAGAAAATTATATTGTAGAGTTTTTTGAGAAAGAAATTCGTTCTTTCTGGGAAGAGGAAGAAGGGAAACGATATTTTGCTTTGGTAGATATTGCCGGGAAACTAGTTGATACATCGGATCCGAAAGGGTATTGGAGAAATATCAAAAGAAGATGGAAGAAAAAGGGAAAGCCGTTTCTGGAGAAAATCCGTCGTATAAAAATTCTTTCCGGAGATGGCCGGCAAAGGTATACCGATATGGCTGATATGGAAACGGTTTTCAGCTGGATACAGGAAATCCCGTCTTCAAAAGCAGAACCTTTCCGGATGTGGTTAGCCATGACAGGTCAGGAAAGAATTCGGGAGATAAAAGATCCGGAAAGAGCAGTAGACCGGGCTTTGGAAAATTGGCGAAAGATGGGACGGGATGAGAAGTGGATTTTACAACGCATGATGAGTCAGGAAACCCGGCAGCGGCTGACAGAATATTGGGGAACTCACGGAATAACGGAGGGAGAAGAATATCGGATGTTGACAAATATTGTACATGAGGCCTGGAGTAATATGACGGTTCAGGAACATAAAAACCTGAAGGGGTTAAAAAGCCAGAATTTACGGGATCATATGACAGAGGCAGAATTGATTTTTATGGCTTTGGCTGAAATGTCCGTACGTCAGATTGCCGAATACGAAGAAAGCAAAGGGTATGAAGCGAATGTTGCTCCTGCAGAATACGGTGGAAAAATTGCCCGGAATGCCCGCAAAGAACTGGAAGAACGGACCGGTAAAAATGTATTGTCAAAAGAAAATTACCTTTCTGTCCCCCGCTCCAAAAGAGAAAATAAAAAACGTTATGAAAAATAGCAGTTGTTTGATTTATAAATTTAATCTTTTACAAATAAAAGCATGAATTATTTCTACGGTTTGAGCTGCACCTAAAATAGAAGAGTCGATACACAGATGATAGGACATTGCAGCTCCCCAGGTTTTGTCTGTATAGTAATTATAGTAACTGGCCCTTGTTTTATCTGTTTTCCGGATAAGGTCCAGAGCTTCTTTTTCAGTTATCGACATGGAATTCTGAATCCGTTGTATCCGGTCCGGGAGGCAGGAATGTATAAAAATATTCGTACAATTTTTTTCTTCCTGTAAAATATAATCTGCGCATCTACCCACGATAACACAAGATTTTTCAGTACCTAATTTCCGGATAACGTCCGACTGGACCTGAAAGAGAGTAGCGTCTGTAAAATAGTCATTGGGTTGATAAATTGCCCCATTCATAGAAAACCCCATCGCTAAAGCCTGTAAAAAACTTCCGGATGTTTTTTCATCTGCTTTTTCAAATAGTTCAGAGCATAAGCCGCTTTCTTTGGCAGCTAATTGTAGTAACTCTTTGTCATAATAGGAAATTCCGAATTTATCGGCTAATTTTTTTCCTATTTCCCGGCCACCACTTCCGAATTGCCTGCCGATAGTAATGATTATTTTTTCCATATTGTACTGTTTAGCTATTGCCCGGATAAAATGCTGAATTCAGTATTTATTTTTTGAATACGGTTAACGTACAACTTATCCTATGCAATAATAACAAAAAAAGTAATAAAAAGAGCCATTTGATTGTCCTAAAAATAAGATAAATTTTGGTAAAAATTGAGTCCGAAGAAAATTGAAAACTGAAAATCGGTTTTTTAGTGCTCCTGATTTAACTTCTTTCGAGGATTAAGTTTTTTTATAAATCTTTAGAAAGAAAAGTGGCGTAAGAGACAGAAAAAAGCAATGTGGCAGGAGTTAAGTGACTTTAGGGCTTCCTATATGCGTAAACGGGAAATAAATGCTGATTTTTATAGAAATCGGGAGATGCTGTTATTTCTATATGAAGTTTTAAAACTCACCGATACTGCTATACAAAAACAGGCTTTTATTGATATTACCAAGACGGGCAGGCGTCCGTTGGGTAAATTAGGGACGAAAGCTTATGATTTATGGCAGGCTTATCTTTATGTATGCCAGAACGCTGGAATAAAAAAAGAACTGGATTTACCTTTTGTACAAACCACAGCGGCAAAAGTAATGAAACATACCGGTGGAGAAACCAATACCACAATCGGTAGTTATGATACCTCTTTGGGAGATTTTCGCCTGGGGGAAGATTATGATGAAATTTATCCGTTATCGGATTTCCGTAAAATTCCGGAACAATTGCAAGCTTTATGCAAAGATATAAATGTCCGGATAAATAAAATCAATGGTATTCAAACCTTACATTTGGCTGCCGATTTTATGTATGAATTTGCACATATCAAACCTTTTGGGGCGGGTAATTTGGAAATTGGTTTGTTATTAATGAACTATATTCAACTGTTTCACCAGGAACCTTTGATTGTCCTTTTTGCAGAGGATAAATCTCAATTATTGAATGCTTTGAAACGCGGAGAGATAAATCAAACTCCGGCTGTTTTTGAAAATTTTGTAGCCTCTCAACAGATCAAATTATTTAAATGTCCTTCTTTTTTTAACGGGTAAGCTTTCCTTAATCGTAAATAAGTGTGATTTGGGGAATATCCGGATATATTGTTTTAAATTTAACAATTTGACC
>JAEXFF010000209.1 GCA_023400335.1 Bacteroidota bacterium | reverse complement strand
AACCAGACCCTCTGTATGCTCAGTTATTCCGATTCTTTTCGATATAGTCAGCCATTGATTTTACAGAACGAAAAATTTCTCTCCCCTGCGCCGGGTCCTGTAATTTGATTCCGTAATTTTTTTCCATCAGCACAATCAATTCCAAAGCGTCGATAGAATCTAACCCTAACCCTTCTCCGAATAAAGGTGCATCATCCTGGATATCCTCTGGTTTCATCCCCTCTAAATTCAGAACTTCAATAATCTCATCCTTTAAGTTTGCTACCAATTCTCCCATAATTTTTATTATTTTAATGCGTTTATATTCTCTTCATTAAAAACAAGCCCTTCATTTTCCCGTCCTACTAACACGATTTTAGCTTCACACTTATTGTCACAACATTCCAGCCAGCCCACCAACGCCCTGTCCAAACCAGCTGCCTCAAAAACAATCCCGGTATAGCAGCATAAAAAACCGACCGGAAATTCCGGATTTACAAAAAATGTATTTTCCCCGTAAATCCCATGCCGGATACAAATTTCTCCCAATACAATATTAGGCAAGGTATAGACAAAAACAGAAGGACTCGGGAAATAAGGTTCTCCAATAGTCTGCTGATAACGTTTGTCCGTATCCAGCGAAGCCGATGAATTCGCCAGAAAAATCGCCGTACGTTTACCATCCCCCAGGTTTTCTCCTCTCAATAAAAGCTCACTTGCCAAAAATCCGGCTTTTGCCAATACATCCATTTTGAAAAATTTCGGATAATTTACCTTAGCCGCCCGATACAAATCTCCTAAAAATTCCCTTACCGTCTCCGTACCTGAACAAAAAATAACCTCTCCGTTTACCCGGCATTCTCCCAAAACAATCTGACAATATTTTTCAATAGTCAACATATCAACCTAATTTTAAACGTATTGCAGCATTACACCCGCCAAACCCGGAAGCCGTCTTAATGCATTGCCGCATCTTTTTTTGTTCCAGGCAGGTTACCACTTGCAATTCCCGGGAAACCCCGATTTTCTCAAATCCCTTACAGGAGGGCAAAAAACCTTCCCGTAAACCGCAGAGGGCAACCACTGTTTCTAAAACTCCCGCTGCCCCTAAAGTATGTCCAAAATATCCCTTCAGGCTATATACCGGTACTCCCTGTAATCCTGCCCGTTCAAAAGCAATCGCTTCCATCTCATCATTATACAAAGTCGCCGTTCCATGTGCATTCAGGAAATCTATGTTCCGACATTCTTCTCCTTCCATCACTTTTTTTAAAGCCAGGTACAACCCCTCTCCTGTCCGTGAAGGCCCTGAAATATGATTCGCATCGTTGGTAATTCCTTCTGCCGCAAGTATAATCTGTCCTTTTGTTTTTTCTCCCCGCTCAAATATCAGGGTAGCTGCCCCCTCCCCCAAATTCAAACCGCAACGTGCAATATCAAAAGGCCGGCATAAACCGGAAGATAAAGCCTTGAACGACTGGAATCCGGACACAATAAATTCAGACAACACATCTGCTCCCACCACAACTACACGGTCACATACTCCTGCGATTAAACAACGCTTGGCTACAATCTGGGCTACAACTCCCGAAATACAGGCATTGGATACAACCAAGGCTTCATTCGGATTGTGAAAAAAGCGGGCAATTTCCTGAGCAGAATGCCACAAATACAACTGTTCTCTATTATCCTGTCCTTTCCCCTCTTCTCCTAACAATTCCACATTTCCCTTTGTAGTCGATAAAATAAAAAGAGTCCGCTTATCCGATAAATCGCGTCCTGCCGCGGCAAATGCAACTGAAAGAATTCCGATCTGCTCAAAACGGGTATACTGCTTCCGGGAAATTCCCAATCTTTCAGTCATATCCAATAAACGTCCTTCCTCTATCAGCGAAGCCATAAAAGGCTCCTGCACCTGCAAATAATGCTCATAATAGCGTAAGCCACTCTCACCCCGTTTCACTGCAGCTATATTTTCTTCTGTCGTAAAACCAAGAGCAGATATAATATTATCTCCTGTAATATAAACCTCCATTTCAATTTCTTATATGACTTGCCACTGCTTTTTCCAGGCTTCATAAAAATCCGGATTTCCCCAGATCAACTGATAATTTTTATCCAGAAATACCTGCATGCTACTTCCTGTTGCCACCAATACCTGCGTTCCGTCTTCGATCAGATATATCCGGTAATCGAAACAAATCTTAGCTGCTTCCGTAGGTAAATATTTTATTTCCACTAACATTTTATTCCCATAAACCAAAGGCTTTTTATAATTAAAATCCAGCTTAACCAAAGGGGCATAAAATCCTTCCCCAAAAATACGCAAATAACCAATATTATATTTCCGCCCGAATTCTTCTCTGGCATCTTCAAAGTATTTAGCATAACTTCCATGCCACACAATACCCATTGAATCTACCTCGTTAAAACGTACGTCGATCTCCTTACTCGCTGTTAATACCATGTCTTACTAATTTTCAGTAATTGCAATTTTCATCTCACATTCCGCCACCAACTGTCCATTACATCTCACCGTAGCCTGTACCAAAGTCAATGCCATCACTTCATTCACCACTTCAATTCTGGTTTTCAGCATTTCATTGGTCCGGGGTAAATCCCGAATGACTAAATTCCGTAATGCTCCTATAAAACCAACCCTCACTTCCGCCTGATTGATTTTATTAAAATATCCAATCCGTGCAGCACACGTCTGAGCAATGTTTTCTATAATCCCAGCTTCCTGTAAAACGCCTTCCCGGTAAAATAAATTATCTTTCCTCACCTGAAATTCCGTCTCTGTTACCATTGCATCACAACTCAACAAACGGTCGATCATTATAAACGGCCGCTGCTGAGGTAATAAATCTGTCACCTCAAAAAGTATTAAAGAATTATTTTCCCGTCCTTCCATCTTTTAATTCAATTTACATTCTAAAATACTATGTCCCTTTGCCAAACCATCATATACCTGACAAATTTTCAAACCGGCCTTCTCGATGCAACGGCATAAATCCCGATAACCAAACATTTTACTCTTTCCATTAGCCAATGCTGTAAAATAAACACTTATTTGTGTCAAACAAAAAGATCCGATCTCATGCGGATGACGGTCCCACAAGGTTTCCATAATATAAAGACAAGTCCCTGCCTTCATAGAACAAACTGCCCGTTTTAAAATACTTACCACTTGTTCTTCCGAAAAACAATCCAGAAACTGACTCATCCAGATCACCTCAAACCCTTCCGGAAAACAAACAGTATCATCCAGCAAATTAGCCGGAAAGGAGTAGATCCGTTCCGCACCCGCTTTTCCGCCGATCCATGTCTGCATGATTTCCAATTGTTGAGGTAAATCCAGAACCGTCACCTCTACTTGAGGAGAATAACTCACACACTTCATAGCCCAACGTCCTGTATTTCCTCCTACATCCAACAAACGACGGGGGTTATTTTTAAATACTATCTGCAAAGCTTCCTCAAAAGAACCGTCAGAATAATAATGATCAAAAGCAAACCAACTTTTCTGCACACCGGCCGGTAAATCCGGCAGCCCTTCATAAATAGTCGGCCAATTTCCCAAAAATTTCAATCCTTCCGGTTTCCCCTCCACTAAAGATTTTTCCAAATCAAACAATCCCAGATAATTTACATCCTGTATAAAATCCATATTCACTTTTACCCGTTCATCCGTCATCAAAAACCAACCGGGTTTGGCGATACGGAAACGCTCCTCTTTCCGTAATACGGTCCCTATCGTCAAAGAAGATTCCAATAAAACCTGAACTGCATAAAAAGATAAACCCGTATTTTCTGCAATCTCTTCCAATGTCAGTCCCCGGGGAGAATCAGCCAGTAATCTAAAAATCCCGAATTTCAACATTAACCGTGACACCTGAAATACAACCGGAGCAAAAGCGATTTCATTCGCCAGACGCAAAGCATCCAGAGCCGAAAAACGCTCTTTTGAATATATTTCCTGACGGGATAAAGGCGACTTCATTTTATCCATTATTTCCAAAATTCATAAAAATTATACCACTGTTCCGGGTAGCACTTTAAAATCTTTTCCAATTCCTGTACATAAGAGACAGCCAGCACTTTTTTGAGTTCTCCCCTTCGGCTACTCTGCACATCCGCTCTTAAAGGACGAATATAAACCCGGTAATGTAAACTTCCTTCTTTCATGACAAAACAAGCCAAAGCCGCTGTCTTTAAGCGTTCTCCCAAATAAAAAAAACCTGCCGGAAATTCAGCCTTTGCACCCAAAAAATCGACTTCTTCCTTCTTATTTCCGGAAAATATCCGGTCGCATGGCATACAGACAAATTCTCCATTCTTCAATGCATTATGTATATAATAAATATGAGACATATCGGCAGTTACCGGAATCAGTTTTATATGATTAGCATTCAGTATTTTAGAACGATATTGCTGCATTACAGGGGACTCTCCTCCAAAAATCACTCCATTGATGGGTTTTACGGCAGAAGACAACAAATAACCTGCAATTTCAAAATTTCCCACATGTGCACTGGCAATTAAACATCCGGATGCCGAATTTTCAGCCTCTTTAAAATATTCCTGTCCTTCTACGGTCACCCGGAACTGTTTTCCGTTTCCACTGAAAATAGCAAATTTATCCAATACCGTTTGTCCGAAAAGATAATGATTCCGATACGTTTTCCACCATGATTTCAGATAAGAGTAACCTTGGCGCTGCCGGAAATAATGAAAAATTGCCATGCAACGTTTGCGGGCAAAAATCATGTAAAAAACGACAATAAAACGTAATCCCAGATAACCGAAACGAACATCTACATAACGGAAAAACCAAAACAAAGAACGTTGCCCAAAGTTGCCTCCGCCTGTTCGCCCTTTCCATTCTCTCTGTTGCACACTTAAGCGTTTACTTTTTTCTCAATATAATCATAAAAAGCTCCCAGCGTTGTCACTCCTCCCATTTCCTCTGCCTTAATTTTAAAACCAAAATTTTTTTCAACAATTACTACAATATCCACAAAATCAAGACTGTCTATTCCCAGGTCTTCTTTTAACAAAGCCTCTTCCTTCAACACAGCTTCGTCAATTTCAATTTCTTCCACTAAAAATTTGTTTGTTATCTTTACAATTTCAGCACGTGTCATATCTATATTTTTAGATAATTTTTACAAATTCAATAGCTTTATGCAGGCTATATTATTCTTTTATTTTCTTTACAATCAATGCACTGTTGGTCCCTCCAAAACCAAATGAATTCGAAAGGAAAAAATCTATATTTTGTTTTTTCGTTTCCGGAATAATATTTAAACGGGCAGAATATTCATCCGGTCGTTCAAAATTGAGATTAGGAGCTATAAAAGAATGCTGCATCATCAAAGTAGAATAAACAATCTCACTCGCCCCGGCCATCCAGCATTCATGTCCGGTCATGGATTTTGTCGAACTCACTGCGACTTTTTCCCCGAACAATTTATAAATAGCTATTGCCTCATACATATCCCCCAACGGAGTAGAGGTAGCATGGGCATTAATGTAATCAATCTGCCCTGCACTCACAGCAGCATCCTTCAATGCGCGTGACATAGCGAGGTAAGAACCTTCATTATTGGGCTGCGAAATATGCCCGCCATTGGAAGAAAAACCATAACCGACGACTTCTGCAAGTATGGGAGCCCCCCGCCGGACAGCATGTTCATATTCTTCCAGAATTACAGTAGCCGCACCTCCGCTAGGCACTAAGCCATCCCGGCCAGCATCAAAAGGACGGGAAGCTTTTGCCGGATCATCCGTCCGGACAGAAAAAGCACTCAACGCATCGAAGCTAGCCATGGAATAAAGATTCACTTCCTGTGCTCCCCCGCATACGACTACATCTTGCCAGCCGTTGCGAATAAAAGCAAATCCCAAACCGATGGAATGGGAACCGCTGGCACAAGCTGCACTAATAG
>JAEXFF010000182.1 GCA_023400335.1 Bacteroidota bacterium | reverse complement strand
ACTTACGAAAGATAGATATTTGGATTTAATAGAATTTGATTATACAGGTACAGCTTTGGAGTTTGCTTTGACAACAACTAAAAATCTTGCGGTCATTTGGGATGAAGACGCTAAGGATGTTACAAATTACTATTTACCTACTGATACAACGACTGTATATAAATTCACTGCTACTCATACTTTTGCCGAAAGTAAAAAGCACAGAATCATTATAGCCGAAATTTTGGATAAGGGTGTAGTACGTCCCAATGAAAGCACGGCATTAACTGCGTTTGACTTGAAGACTGGAGTGGGAGCTGATAATTTTGATATAAAGTTACTGAATAAAGCTTTAGGATATATTCGGATTTGGGGAGGAGGAGGTTTTATAAGTCAGAATTTTAATTTCACGAATTATAATAGCCTGAAAGAACTGTATTTGGTTGAGGTGCTGGATTCCAAAGTGACGCTGGATGGATGCAAGAATCTGGAGATTTTTGCTACAAGCCGGTTTATTTATAAACCAGAGAGTGTAAGTGGTCCTCAAGTGACGACACCTGTAGGTAGCCCTATAAATAATATATATGAGACAGTGGAGGGACCGATTGCAGAATGGCCCATTGAAGGCGTTCCTTTTGCAGAATGGCCTAAGTGTGCAGAATGGAATTATTCATTAAGCGATTTGAACGGAGCAGGGTTAACGATTAAAAATTGCGGTAATCTTAAGGAGATTAGTCTGGAAAACACCCAGATTATTGATATCGATTTCAGTAATCTTTCCCAGTTGGAATACGTTTATCTTTCATCTACCCAGGACTATCTGGTAGGCGGTGGTAGGGAGGAAATTATGAATTACAGCGGAGACTATTTAAATACAGCGTTTAGTACTTTGGTGAGCAGAACAAATAGAGGTGCCGGTTTAATAGTACTGCGCGGTGTAACCAAGAATACTGAGATTTATCCGCGGGACTTTGTTAAAGTAGGTATAAATGTCGATCAGCTAGAGAAAATCAATAGGCAAATCGAAGCTAAAAACTGGACGGTTGTCTGGGATTCCGGAATTACTCTTTATATGTCGGCTATTCCTGTGCCTGAAAAGAGTGAATGATAAGAAGCTTCTTTTTCAAGACGACTGATAGCTGGAAAAGGACAGCATAAAGGATAATTATTTATTATTTTTATTTTCTACAAATGCCGGAATATTGACAAGTCCGGCATTTTTTTTCGCTAGGAGCTTGCGTAAAGGACTGTTCCGGCGAAAAAAGACGGCTTAATAAAGCTGTGAGCAGTTGGTAGAATTCTTCCTGATAAGCATTAAAATCGGTAATATAGGTATTGTCACATTTCAATTTGTAATTATAATCGTTCCCGAAAAGTAATTTTATACTGTATATTCCGGGTATAATGGCAGAAGCGGGAGGACAGTGCTGTTTAAACATAAGGCAGTAAAGCATGGTTTGAAAAGCAGCTTTATTGCGTTGGGGATTGGAAGAGTCGAATACGGAACTAATGTTTTTACACTGGGTATTGTCTGCTCCGGTTTTATAGTCGATTACCCTTATGGTGTCCCCGATTTGATCCACCCGGTCGATAATTCCTCCGATAAATACCGGCTGTGTGCCTGCTGGGGTCTGAACCGGAACCGGGATACAGTATTTTTTCTCTGTTGAAATGATGCGGAAAGGGCAAAGCGTTTTGTCGTATTGAAACATTTGCCGGATGTATTTTTTGATGATTTCCAGGATCAGTTCATTGCTTCCGCTATCCATTAATTTACTCGTTTGCTGATTGTAAACGTGAAGGTAAGAACGATATACATGCTCTTCCAGTAACGATTGATTGGATAAAAGGGAATCGATGATACGGGAAGTGATTTCCTGTTCTCCAACAGTAGCATATAAGGATTGCACGGATTCGTGGAAAATGTTTCCAAGCAGGCGGTGATCTAGTTCTTCGGTCATCTCTTCTTTTTCTTTGATACCGGCTATATATTTGAAATAAAATTTCAGGGGACAATCTATATAGGTATTTAAGGCGGAAGGGGACAGGGCTGTTTCTTCAGAAAGCGTATACCCTTCCAGCCGCCGCAGGATACTTTCGTTTTTGGGAATATGGATTTCTTTTTCTTCTTCCAGGGAGATGCGGTTCTGGAAATTTTGTTCTTTTACCGTCAGACCTGATTCGTATTTAATCTGGTGGAGATAACGGCTCATTTCTCCTCCGTTCAGATTCTGAATCACCGAAGTATAAAGGATTTTGACATTCTGGGCCCTTTGTAGCAGGCGGTAAAAGTTATAGGCAAAAAGAGCTTCCCGTTGTTCGGGAGTAGGCAAACGGAAACCTACCCGCAGATTATAAGGAATAAAAGAAGAAGGAATATTGGTCTTTGGCAAAATTCCTTCATTGGCAGAGAAAATAATCAGATTTTTAAAATCGAGCATACGGGTTTCCAGTAACCCCATGATTTGCAGTCCTTCTAAAGGTTCCCCGGAAAAGGGAATACTGACAGATCCCAATACTTTGTAGATCATTTGCAGATAAAGTTTACTTTCGGGTTCAATCTGTTCTTCCTCGAATGTATTTTTAAGGTTTTGGATACAAAGGTAAAGGGTAAAAATAAATTCCTTCTCAATGGCATAACTTTTTTCCTTTTCGATATCGAAAGTTTGGGTCAGTAATTTCAGAATCCGGAGTAAATAATCCGGTATTTTTTCTTCTTTCCCCTCAAATATAGCTTGGGTAACCGCATTAAAATACAGCGATTGGGCCGGTATATAGATTATATTTTTTTGGCGGATGTTGTCGAGAGTTTTATCGATATCTTCAGGGCAGCAATTCCGGAGTAACTTATGGTTCAGCAGGGCGATAACGGGCTTATAGTAATAATAGGTTTCCCCTCCTGCTGTTTTGGTGTAATTTTTCAGCTCTCCCAGCATATAAATGAGAGCGGCGGCGGAAGTGTTACGGGCGGGGTATCCCATCGTAATGTTTATTTTCCGGATATCTTCCGGGATGGAGTGCATGACCGGTATGAGCAGGCGTTCGTCGCACAGGACTAGAGCGGTTTGTATATTGTCTTTTTCGGGTAAATTCTCCAGTAATTTGGGAATCAATTTTGCCTGTCCGATAGAGGAAGGGACAGAAATGTACTCGATCTGTTTCCGGTTGTATTTGAAATTGTTGAAATGTTCCTGTCCGAGTTCATTGGGAAAAAGTTTCAGATTTTCCCGGATATAACGGCCGGCTTCATGATACTCTTCGGTAGAATAATAAATATCGTAATCCCAGTAAAAATGGGCTTTCCGGTTTAAATGGTAAAAAGTGAAGATTTGTTTTTCGCACGGACTTAAAGCATTAAAACCGGCGAAAACGATCGGTTGCTCCCGGGAATAGGCTTCGAGGTGTTCATAAAAATGACGTTCGCCCATTCCTTCGTAACAGATACCCTCTGCCGTAAGTTGTTTTTTAAAACGGGTATAAGTGGAATAAAGATTGTTCCAAATTTTTAAAAATTCTTCCTGTTCTTTACTGTATTTTTCCGGATTAAAACTGTTCCAGAAATTTTGGATGACAGTGATTTGTTCGGGAGTCAGGTATGAGAATCCGGATTCCAGCTCTTTGAGAGAAACGATATTGGAGAATAATGTTTTCGGATCTATCAGATATTTATCAATATCGTCGAAGTCTTCCAATAACAAATTTCCCCAGAAATAGAAATCTTCGAATTTTTCGTTTGTTCCCGAAGCTTGCAGGTAGGCTTTATACAGTTAATGGTAAGGGTGATGTTCTCTGCTTTTTTTATTCCGGTCTGCTGTTCTATAAATTCATGGAAGGTAAAAATTTCAGGCATCCAGGTCGGTTTTTCCACTAATTCGGAGAGAGCATCCGCCAGAAAAAGTCCGGCCCGTTTATTGGGAAAAACAACCGTCAGGTCTTTAAGGTTATATTGATATTTTGTAATAAGGTCCTTAGCTACTAATTGAATAAATGATGCCATACAAATTTGTACCTGATAGATGATTTGAATTTACGCCTGTCGAAATAATCTTTCCGGATAAAAAACAAAATCTTGTTCTTAACCTGCTTTTTTGTTATTAATTTTGCCTGGCAAAGCTACAATTTAAAATTTATAATTGAAATTCATTTATGTTAAAGGATTTATTGCAGAGAAACAGGAGTTATCGTCGTTTTGACCACAGTGTAAAATTATCTCGGGAAGATTTGTCGGAATGGGTGGAGCTAACCCGCTTTTGTGCTTCTGCCCGCAATGCACAGGCTTTGAAATACAGGCTTGTTACGGATGAGGCAGAAGGGGCAAAGGTATTTGAAACTTTAGCCTGGGCCGGTTATCTGAAAGATTGGGCCGGACCGCAGGAAGAGGAAAGGCCTGTGGCTTACCTGATTCAATTGCTGGATACCCGGATTGAGGAGAACTGTCTGTGCGATGACGGCATTCAGGCGCAGACTATTCTGCTGGGGGCTGTGGAAAAAGGTTTCGGAGGGTGTATTATAAAGGCTTTTAAGAATGAGGCCCTGCGCAGAATTTTAGAATTGCCCGGATATATGAAGATTATGTATGTAATCGCTCTGGGAAAACCGGTGGAAAAGGTTGTCATAGAAGAGATGAAAGCAGGAAATTATGAGTATTGGCGGGATGCGGAAGGGACGCATTATGTACCCAAACGGTCGCTGCATGAATTAATATTTTAAAGGCTGCAGCGGATTATGAAACTGATTTGTGCAGAATACAGTACGAAAGGGGAAATGTCGGTAGGTGTCGTCGGGGACAACGCTTTACTGCGGAATAACAATGATTTTTATTTCCCTGCTTTTACGCAGGAACTCAGTTGTGTGCCTCAGCTTGTTTTCCGGGCCTGTAAATTGGGAAAAGGAATTTCGGAACGTTTTTCCCGGCGGTATTACGATGCGGTAGGCGTCGGACTGAGGTTTTATGCTGATACCCTGGAGCGGAATTTGCAGGAGCAGGGATTACCTTCCGGATTATCCGCTTCTTTTGACGATTCTGCCGCTATAAGTGAGTTGTCGGACTATACGGGAGAGGATGTAAAATATATGTTGCAGATTGACGAAAAGGTAGTTTTTGACGGCAATATGAGGGGATTATCCGTTTCTGTAGATCGCTTTGTAGCAAAAGCTTCCGGATTTTTTATGATTAAAATCGGAGATTTCTTTTTTTGTGGAAATCCGTTTCGTTATAAAGGACTGCAAATAAATACCCGTATCCGGATGTATTTGAACGAGGTGTGCCGGATGGATTTTTATGTAAGGTGAGGGAATGTTGAATGTTTGAAGGTTTAAGAGTGGAAAGGAGTAAGGGCACTTCGCGCCTGATTCAGGCCCGCCACTCGCCCCGCTGATTAATGAACCTTCGGTTTAGATAAAGGGATTAATCAAAAGCGGGGGTTGGTTAATCGTTTCTGTTCAGAAACAATAATACTTTAATTTCACTTTCAAACCTGGATATTATTGTACAGAAAACGTTTGATTTTTTGGGTGGGCGTTTTTTCGAAAGGCTCACTTTGAATCATTACCAATTGTAACTTTGAGAAATTATTTACCCGACTGTTTACGTATTCAAAAAGCTCTTTTTTCTGTTCTTCAATAATTTCGTTTAAATGAGCTTTGTAATTACCTGCCTGGGTTTTCAGTTTTTGGTATTGTTTTTCCAATTCTTCCATATTGAAATGAACCATAGCGACCAGTTTTCCTTTGCTTTCCACCACTAAAGATTCGTTTACGAAACGGAAGTTATTGATTATCGATTCGATTTCTTCGGGATAAATATTTTCTCCGGAAGCTCCTAAAATCATTGTTTTGATGCGTCCTCGTATGGAAAGGCGGCCTTTCTTGTCGAGATATCCCAGATCCCCTGTCTTAAACCATCCGTCTTCCGTCATCACTTCTTTTGTCAATTCCGGTTTTTTGTAATACCCTTTCATGACATGGGGGCCTTTGATCCAGATTTCTCCTTCTCCTTTCCGGTCCGGTTCATTGATTTTCATACTTACTCCTTCCATCACAGGGCCTACGCCTTGTAAAAAGGTAGCAGAGGGATTACTGCCGGCGCTCATGGGAGCCGTTTCCGTAAGGCCGTATCCGATAGCATAAGGGAATTTGGCTTCGTGCAAAAACCTTTCCACTGTAGGGTCCAGTTTCGAACCCCCTATTCCAAAGAACAAAAGTTCTCCTCCGAAGGTTTTCATCAATTTTTTCCCGGCTAAGCGGTTGAAAAATTTCCGGGCAGGTGTGAACTTATACAAATTACGCATCAGGGCGGAAGAGTTAAACCGGGGTATAATCTGGGTTTTATAAATTTTTTCTATAACCAGGGGCACAGAAAGAATAACTGTCGGACGGATCTTTTGCATAGCCGGTACCAATAACTTAGGAGTCGGTACGCGGTCAAGATAAAAGATCTGGGCTCCGAACATTAAGGGAAGCAATAAACCTAAGGTATTTTCGTATGTATGGGCCAATGGCAATATACTCAGGAAGCGGTCTGTTTCTCCCACATGTTGGATTGTCCTGCATTGACGGGCATTCCAAACCAGGTTTCTGTGCGTGAGTTCCACTCCTTTTGAAAATCCTGTGGTTCCCGAAGTATAAATGATGGAAGCGGTATCTTCTTCCTCTATATTTATACCGGAAACCGGTTTAAAATTATGGAGGGGAATATCGGATTCCAGTTTTTCAATTGCTTCTACCTCATATCCTTCAGGAATATGGGCAAAATTATTCATCAGGATTTTGTGTTTCAAAAAATCGGTTTTTATCGGGGCAACCAGTTTATAGAGCAATTTTGAAACAAAAATAATCTTCGCTTCCGCATGCTCTAATATATTCTGAATTTCCATGCCACTGAAGCCCGGAAGTATAGGTACGGATATGGCACCAATCTGTGCAATCGCAAATTGAGTGATCCCCCAGTTGGGCATATTGGCACTTAAAATGGCTACTTTATCGCCTTTTTGAATCCCTAAATCTAATAAATGATTGGATATGGAAAGGACTTCGTTGTACAAATCCTGATAAGTTCTGTTTCCTGACTGAACAAAGTTTAAAGATAAATTATTTTTAAACTGGGAACAACTGTTTTTGAGCAGTTCCGGTAAAGTCAACTTCTTTAAGATCATCGTAAAAATTATTCACTAATACCTTACAAAGATACTATGAATTTTTGATATGCGGGTTAAATAAGCCTAAAAAGTAAGAGAAAAATGGTTAAATCCTTAGGATAAAACTAAAAATACCTGTGCTTCGGAATCGCTTACAGGGGATTCATAGGGAAGAAGAAAAGCCTTCAGAATTTTGTTTTATGGTTACTCTTCACGCTTTCCGGAAAAAGCGTGAAGAGTATTACAAAAATGTTGTCTTTTATTTTGCAGGTACTTCTTTCAGTACTTCTTTCAGATAATCCCAGAATTTTCCGACAGAAGCGATGTTCACTTTTTCGTCGGGAGAGTGGGGATGACAGATTGTCGGTCCGAAAGAGATCATATCCCAGTTGGGGTATTTGGCTCCCAGAATACCGCATTCCAGTCCGGCATGTACGGCCATGATTTCAGGTTCTTTCTGGTACATTTTTTGGTAAACGTCCAGCATGAGTTTCAGAATTGCTGAATTCGGATTGGGTTTCCAGCCCGGATAAGCTCCGTCAAAGAGAATACGGTCGGCTTTTGCCAGTTCAAAAACGGCTTGCAGGGAATCGGCTAAATAATCTTTTGCGGTCTCTACGGACGAGCGCATAAGGGTATTGATGACGATCTTGTCTTCCGTTGTTTTTACAATAGCCAGGTTGTTGGAGGTTTCCACTGTTCCCGGCATAGAGTCGATCATCCGTACCGTACCATTGGGACACCCCATGATAGAGTCGATAAGCCGTTCCTGTAAATCTGCATCCATAACCCGGGCCGGAAGAGCTGCTTCTTCCATTAATAATTTGACGTCCGGATCTTTTTCAATTAGTTCTGCCTTATAGATGGCGGAAGCTTCAGCTACTTTTGACTGTAGTTTGCCGGCATTCTTACTGGGAACGGTCACGAGGGCAAAAGATTCTCTGGGAATGGCATTGCGTAATGTACCTCCGTTTACGGAAGCCAGTCTCAACTCCAGTTCTTTGGCATTGGCTTTTAAGAAACGGAACAACAGTTTATTGGAGTTCCCGCGTCCGAGGTTGATATCCATTCCTGAATGTCCGCCTTTCAGCCCTTTTAAAGATAATTTAAAGGCTTTACTGTCAGCGGGCACAGGAGCTTCCTGATAATTGAATTCTATTGTAGAATCCAAACCGCCGGCGCATCCTACATACAGTTCTCCTTCGGTTTCGGAATCCAGATTTAATAAAATATCCCCTTTTAATACGCCGGGTTTCAAGCCGTTTGCACCGTCCATACCGGTTTCTTCCGTAGCTGTAATCAATACTTCAATCGGTCCGTGAGGAATGTCGGTAGCTGTTAATACGGCCATACCTGCAGATACTCCCATGCCGTTGTCAGCTCCTAAAGTCGTTCCTTTTGCCCGTACCCACTCGCCGTCTACATAGGCTTGAATAGGATCTTTGGTAAAATCGTGTTCCGTATCTTCATTTTTCTGAGGAACCATATCCAAATGTCCCTGAAGAATAATGCCTTTCCGGTTTTCCATACCCGGAGTAGCCGGTTTTCTCATGATGATGTTTCCGGCTTCGTCCATACTGGCATCAATCTGATTTTCTTTTGCCCAGTTCATCATAAATTCCCTGGCTTTCTCTTCATGATTGGACGGTCTCGGTACCTGGGTTAATTTGTAAAAATTCTCCCAAATTGCTTTTGGTTGAAGGTCTTTGATTGTATTCATATTATTTAAATTTAAAAGTTCAAGAATGTAAATGTTTAGTTAAAAGGGTGGGAGGGCAGGGTATATTATCATTTTTGAGATATAGGATTAATTTAGGAATAGAAACAGCTAAATATTGACATTGAGCAATTAAAGTTTTAGCTGTTGTTTTTTCTGTATAATGTAAATCAATGCCTGTATGTAGCATACTTCTGACTGCACCACAACTCCCTTTAGCTATAAAAAGATATTTTTTAAACATCGTTTTGCTTCCACTTTCATAACTTTCTGCTATATTATTCATAACCGATAATACTGCTCTTTGAATCTGATCGCAAAGACCGGAATCTTTTAACATAGAAGTGTACCTGTCTATTTGATTAATCACTTTTCCCGCTTCCTGCCGGATAATCAAATCTTCAAAACATGTAACAGCTCCCATACTATTGTGATTATAATCCTTATTATTCCTTTTTCCCCTCAGATTTTTAAATTCTCACTCATTTAAAAGCATTTATATTCTTGAACGTTTGAACATTATTTCATATTTTTATTTAAAAAGTTTACGAATTTAGTGTACAGTTGCAAACTGGTGTTTCCGCCGTAGATACTGTGATTACGGTTGGTATAGATGCCCATGTCAAATTGTTTGCCGGCCTGAACCAGGCGTTCGGCCAGTTCGTATGTATTCTGTACGTGTACATTGTCGTCAGCTGTTCCGTGACAGAGCAGGAGATTGCCTTGGAGCTTGCCGGCCCAGTTCAGAGGTGCGTTTTCGTTATAACCTTTTTCATTTTCCCGGGGGGTACGCATGTATCTTTCTGTATAAATGGAATCGTAAAATTTATAATGGGTGACAGGAGCTACAGCTATGGCCGTACTGAAAACGTCATTGCCTTTCATAATGCAGAGTGAGGACATAAATCCTCCGTAACTC
>JAEXFF010000089.1 GCA_023400335.1 Bacteroidota bacterium | reverse complement strand
GCCGTTTCCCGATAAATCTTCCTCTCGCTTCGCTGCGAGCGTATTTATCGGGAAAACCTTGTATCCGACCGCCCCGTGCAGGGAAGCCTTTGAAAACTGACGAACGAAGCAAGTGCAAAGCCAGTTTACTTGCTTTGCCTTGCAAGGAGGAAGAAAACGAAGTTAACGGGAACGACCGCCTCGTCGCCCACCACCAACCGAAAGGGAAAAATAATAAGAGAGAGTTCGGGTGGAGCGGATATAGGAACGGCAGCCACATATCGGGGCGTTCGGTATAGTAGGTAAAATCAGTGCAGCGAGCGCAGACAGCCAAGCCCGAATCGTCGAGCCGATAAGATACGGATAGACCGCCGACAGACCGCAGGGTATTTACGAAGAAAATACCGTAGCTTATTAGGGAATTTTCTTAACACTCCGTTGCCCTACGCTAAAAATTCCCCAATAAGCCAAAAGTTTTCCCTCTTTGGAATCTCCCCCGGCGGTCGAAGACCGCAATCGGCGAAGCGACTTTTAACGATGAATCTTGCCTGCCTGAATTTATTTTCGGCAGGCAGGATTCATAATCAAACTGAAATTACAAACAAATTTAACGATAATTTTATGGGATTTGTTGTTCTCCATTTGGATAAATCGCCCGGCAATGAGGTTCCGATGATAGCGCATATTGCGCGAACGGTAATGCCCCCGAATGCCGACCCTGCTCGGACACACCTTAATGAAAACCTGATGGAATTTCCCGATGGCGTAAAAGACCGCACAGAAGCCATTCAACACAGGTTGGAAAATGCAGGGCTGGAACGCAAGATAGGAAAGAATCAGGTACAGGTTATCAGGGTGGTGCTTACGGGGAGCCCCATGACGATATGAAATTGATTGAAGCCGAAGGCAAGCTGGGCGACTGGTGCAACGATAATCTGGAATGGCTGGCGAAAACATTCGGGAAAGAAAACGTCGTTTCTACCACCCTGCACATGGACGAGGATACGCCCCATATCCACGCTTCGGTGGTTCCCATCGTAACGGGCGAACGCAGGAAAAAGAAAAGCAATAAGCCCGAATCCCCTGAAAAGAAAAAATACCGGAAAAAGAACCGTGAAGCCCCGCGCCTGTGTGCCAATGATGTGATGGCGCGGGACAGGCTGAAAGGTTATCAGGGCAGCTATGCGATAGCCATGCAAAAATACGGACTGCAACGTGGTATCGATGGTTCGGAACCCAGCATATCTCCACATCATAATACTACCGTGATTTGGTCGTAAAATTGGAGGATTTGAAGGAAACCGTGGAAATGATGCGGGAGTAAAAGAGGAGGTAAACGACAAAATCCGTGACTTATACGACCGCAAGGACGAAGCGCGGGAGAAGTTTCTCAATATGGACGAATATGTTCGGCGAAAAGAAAAAGAGCTATCGGCGGTCGAAACCAAGTTGGAGTAGGCTAAACAGAAATACGAGTTGCACAAGGCACAGGAAGAACTGAATGCCATTACCAAATACTACTCGATGATGAAAGAACAAATGTGGATTGCGGAGTTATGCGAGCAGATTGGGTTGACGTTCGATTCTGTCCGTTCGCTGATATTCGGTAAAACCCTTACGGGCGAATCGGTTAAACTTTACTCTCCCGAACACGAACGGCATTTTCAAGCCAAAGACGTTCAACTCAAAATCGAGAAAGAACCTGATACCCCTGGGAAACTTTGCCTTTCTCTCAACGGGCAAAATATTATCGACTGGTTCAGGCAAAAGTATCAGGAATTGCAAGCGGCAATCCGAATAGAACCCAAACAGAAATCTGAAATCGGTAAGAATAAAGAAATTAAGATGTAAATTCCTCCTTGAAACCAAATATTGGCTATCTTTGTAAAATTAAGCATAAATAAGTTAGGGGCAAGTGTGAGCAGCGTATTGTGACAGATAAATATTTGCGACAACGAGGCAAGAACTGTAAAGCCGTAAGAGCAGGAGTTTAAACTGACTTTATAATGAAAAAGAAAAATTACACTAAGTGGATGATTGCCATAGTTGCAACAAGTATTATTATTTGGAGTTTTGCATCCAAACGCTCTGACAATTTATCTATTGATGATGTTTCAACAAGTGAAAGTATCGGTGCTGAAGAAGTACAGCAAGAAGAATCTTTGGGCGAAATTCTCAATCAAGAGTTTGACATAAAAACAACTCTTGCTTTCCAAAATCTACAAGAAATTCATTCTGATTTTCGTAAAAATTTTAAATATCATTTTCAAACAGTGGGATTAGCAGAATACCCTGACAGTAGTTATGTGTTTGTTGTCTCAGAGCCAAGTCCGCAAGTTTCCGAAAACGATATAAAGACAGTGTTCTCAAAACTTAATTGTGATTTTCAAATAAGGCAACACAAAATAGGTTATGACGGATTTGCAAGAGATATGCTTATTGTAGTAGGTAAAGTAACAAAAGAAAACATAACTCATTTAAAAAGTAATTTACATTCAAGACTATATTTTACCTCATATAAATCGGAACGTTCAACCATAGAATTACCTGTTAAAGAAAATCGTCAGTATTTTTCAAAATCAAATTTGAATTATGAAATTTCATTGGCAGAATTGAATAAATGGTTTTTTGAAGAAAACGAGTTGTTTGTGGATGCAAACGATAATACTTTTTCGACTAAAGAAATATTAAGCAATAATAAATCCGGAGTGTTTTTTAGTAAAGATGCGGGGTTCGTGGCTTGGGTCATTGATAAACAAGAAGACCTAAATAGACAAAAACAAAATATTCGACAATTTACACTTGATGCAGATTTGATTTTGGGCGCATTCTCTAACCGCAATAAACTTGTTATTATCGGTAGAGAAAGAGTATCTTCATTGTCTGAATTACCCCCATTGAATGTTGAAACAATATTATTACTTGCCTCAGTAAAAGATTCCGAATTATCACAAAGTTTGGATATGAATGATTTATTGGCTGGCAAAATGAATAATGATTATGATTGGTGCCCCACTTATTTGAGTAAAGAATTAGAGAACACTGAGTTTGGACATTTGCTTACAATAACCGATATTTTACTCAAAGATTGGAGTGAACACGGAATTTTAAAATACGAAGAATATAACTATCCAAAACCAAAATCTTATCCATTCGACAAACCCTTATTTAAAAAACTAGGAATACAAAGTCTTGTATATAATTGGAATACGGAAAATGCAATAATTTCTGTAGAAATGCCCAATTTCAATATATATTCTTTGACAAGAACAGGTGCTTTGCCTGTTTCTTATTTTGATAATTCACGAAATGACGAAATTCCTGTTGGTGGAGACTACGAACAACAAGCATACAAATATTTTGCCAACACTCATAATACCGATTTGGCACGAGTTGTTCAATATCAAACTTTATATGCTTTGTTCAAAAATAATGACATTACATACAATGGATATTTTTTGAATAATAACCCGCCACTCAATAAACCTTATTTGTTAAAGGACAAGGTGCAGGTATTGCTGACAAACATTAAAAAATTGTCAAACACGGAAAAAAATACAATTGCACAAAATATTGCAGAAGATTTATACAAGCGTTATCAAAAAGGAGAAGTAGAGAAATTAATTGCAACAGATGAAAATACAATGCAAAAAGAAATCTCTAACAATCAAAAATTTGTGCAAAAAGAAATTAGGCGATTGGAAAGCGAGGCTAACTTGGAAATTGAAAAATTAAAAAGAGAATTTTACGAAAGCGCTGAGGTTGAAATAAAAAAGGCAACAAGAGAAATCGAACAGTATATTGCCAATGAGGTGAAAAAATCAGGGCGTAGCGAATCAGATAGTGAAGTTATCCAGTTTAAAAAAGGAGTATGGGCAGACCATAACAAAAGTATTGCCGACTATAAAAGGCAGAATGAAATAGACTTGAATAAACAAATCGCAGAATACAGGCAACAAGTAAACAAGCAAATAGCAGAATATAAAAGCGAACAATATATAAATCTAAAAAATTACGAGGAGGATACAAAAAGAAAAATAGCAAACACATCCCAAGAAGTTATTGCCGAAAACAAAAAGACCATATTGTCCGATTTAAACAAAGCGCAGGCTTTATTGAAAGATTTGGGCGACAATTCATTTTCAAACTTATGTTGTTATCTCTCATATCCTCGTGGAGATAAATATGCAGAAGAAAGCATAGTAGAAACAGGACAAGAAATCGCAAAGCATTTAGAGGGAGTTGTTGGTATTAATAAAGGTTATTATCAGCATTTTGGGGTAGATATGTCAGAAATAATGACTTTTTACTCAAATTTATTAAATGATAATTCTTCGTTATGGCAGAAAACACCCTCATTGGTATTGACATATCATAAGCCAAATATTGTTGGCGGACATAATTTATCTTCGGTAATTCGGTTGGTTAGCAGTTTATCTGCTGTCAGTTCGATAAATACAATCAGTAAGAATATAAATAGAAATCTGAATATAAGTACTGCAACACCACGAAATAGGTCTGAAGTTATTTCTATTGCACATAGAGTTCAAAGAGGTTTATAGTATTAACAAAAAAAGAAATTAGAAATGAAAAAAATATTTTGCATATTAGCCTTGCTGTCATTATTTGGACAAATTGTAGGACAAGAAAAAGAAAAAAAATACGAAGCGATTGTTTTACTTGATAAAAATGGAGCTGCCCACGCAGGACACGCAGCACTATTATTAGGTAGTGAAGAAACAGGGTATTTATTATATTCAAAATCAAAGAATGAAGATGAGTGGATTTCAAAAGGAGAGGTCTATTCTTCAATTAATGAGTTAAATTATAAACTTACAAGGTATACCGATGCTTTTAAAGTAGAAATTACAAAGGATGAATTTAAAAAAATGAATATGGGAGCGAGTTTGTCTATAAATAAAGAATATTCGTTGTATGGAATTAACGCTTCAGGAAGTCCATATATAAAAAGCATTCCATTAGTTCCTGATAACAAGCTAATTACCATTGACAAGTCGTCTAATTGTATGTCTGTTGTTACAGACGCTTTTCAGTATGCAGATAAGCCTGTCGGAAATATGGAAAGATTTCCGAATAATTCCTTTCAATCATTAAAAGAAGCAAACAACGCCATTCCTATTGATATTTCGACAATCACAGTAAATCAGTCAACAGAAGGTGGACATAAATTAATTACTCATATAAAACATAGAATAATCGTTGATGATTCAATGCCAATAGGTAATTATAAGCAAACATATATATCTGATGAATGGTGTATATTTTTAAATATAGAAGATTTATCAAAGATAAATTCAGAGTTTTTATTGAGCGAATTTAAACAAGTGGGAGGAGTATATAAATTTGAAACTCAAAAAAAAGAATTAAAGACAAGAGATGAAGTTGTTCCAAATAAAAAAAGAGAAGAAAGAGGACTATAACTGCATATTTCGGTAATATGCACTATAACAAAAACACCAGCACCTAACTTATGGTCTGTTACCATTGCCTTGTGGGCTATTGAAAGTTCACCACTTGTGTTCGTGTTGCCGTATATTGAAACTTGGTGCCTCGTAGAAACAATAGTAGTAACCAACAAAACGTTGGTAGAATGGAGATTGTGCGTTTGTTCCCGAAGTTATTTCCCGTGCCTATGTTGGTTATTTCCTGCTCATAGGCTTCCCAGCCGTTCGGAGGGCAGAAGCCCGCAGGAATAACCAACGGCACGAGAATAACTTCTACCGCAGTGGGCACTCCAACGAAGCAAAACAACTTAACCGATTTTATTGGAAATCCGAAATAATATCACTAATTTTACCTCGTGTTATTTGACAGTATAGCACTGCAAAACGCTGAAATACGCACGGTTACTAACTCGTTACCTCTGAAATTCAATAATTCTGCTAAAAGTTTATTCTTCAATCGGTTAGGTCAAACCGATAAAAATCTAAAATAGAAATAAAATGAAAAAGACAGTCGTTATTTTACTTTTGGTTTTTCTGCCTTTTTGGGTATGGAGTCAGAGCAAAAGGGAATTGGAAGAATTTGCCCGTAAACAGAAACAGGAGCAGGAACGGTTAAAACAAGAACAGGAGAAAGGACTGGTAGACTTGCTTGCTGAATATGAAAAATATGTGATAGCGGAACAGAAAGCTTACGCTGCTTTTAAGAAACAGGTGGAAAAAGAGTGGGGAAAAGGGAATGCCGTGGAAAGTACTAATAAGGACTGGGTGGAGTATTCTGACGATCATAAAAGCCGGAGTATCGTGGATTTTGAAAAAGGAGAGGCTAAAGTTGAGATAATTTTGGGAGAAAAGGAAGGGCTGGATACAGAAAAGTTAAGACGGAAGTTGGAAAATGAAGTAATCCGTTTGATAGAGAATAGAGGAACTTCCAAAGATTACGATACGGAATACGAAAAACGGCGGCAACTGGGCGAAGAACCTGTATTGGCCGGGCAGGTGGAAACCCCGGAAGGCGGGAAGATTTCCAAAGAAAATCTTCCGGAAGCAGCGAAGGAAATTGTTGAAAAAGGAGAGCCGGAGATAAAAAAGGTAAAAGGAGAGGACGGGAAAGAACGGGAAGTCGTCGTCTTTTCCCTGCCTTTAGCCCCCGATCATATCCGGGTAAGAGCCAAACGGTATGAAGCTGAAGTGGAAAACTTCTGTACTAAATATGGTTTTGACCCGGCTTTGGTGTATGCAGTTATTCATACAGAATCTTATTTTAATCCTAAAGCTAAATCTTATGTACCGGCTTACGGCCTGATGCAGATTGTTCCTCATTACGCAGGTAAGGATGCCTATCGGTATGTGTACGGAAAAGACAAACGTCCTACAGCTAATTATTTGTATGAGCCACAGAATAACGTTGAATTGGGAACAGCTTACCTGCACCTTTTGTATACGCGTTCTTTTCAACAGGTGAAAGATCCCAGAAGCCGGATGCTGTGCGTGATCGCTGCCTATAATACGGGAGCGGGCAATGTCAGCCGGGCTTTTACCGGAAATACCCGTTTGAGCAATGCAATCCCTAAAATTAATAAATATAGTTATGAGGATTTGTATGCTTATCTGTCGCGTCGGTTACCGGCTCAGGAAACCCGGGACTATATCCGGAAAGTGACGGAAAGAATGCAGCAATATACGCAGTGGAGAAGTTCTTTAAATTGATCGCCCGGGTTTATTGAATGCCTGTTAAAATCGCCTCGCTGAGGAGGAAATCTTCGGTTCTGAACGGAAAGTAGCGGGTCCAGAATAGATAGGTTTCCTTCGGCAGCGAGGCGATAGCACCTTCCCCCGTCCCCGGGGTTATTTTAGCCATTTATCCAGCCAGGCTTTAAATGTCCTTTGCCAGAGGATACCGTCCTGGCAACCCAATACCCAATGACATTCTTCAGGGAAGTATAAATACTGGGCCGGAATGCCGCGCATGCGGGCAGCATTGAAGGCTCCCATTCCCTGTGAAGCATCGATACGGAAATCTTTTTGTCCGTGTATGACTAATATAGGGGTATCCCAGTTGCCGACAAATTTATGAGGGGAATTGGCATAGGTACGCTGGGCAATTTTGTTGTTTTTTTCCCAGGGTGCTCCGCCTAAATCCCATTGTGCAAACCACATCTCTTCGGTATTATAGTATTGCATTTCCAGATCAAAGATACCGCAGTGAGCAATAAATGCCTTAAAGCGTTTGTCGTGGTGGCCTGCCAGATAGTAAACGGAATAACCCCCATAAGAGGCGCCGATACATCCCAGACGGTTTTCATCGATATACGGTTCTTTTTTAGCTGCGTCAATTGCGGAAAGATAATCTTTGATGTTCTGTCCGGAGTAATCTCCGCTGATTTGTTCCAGCCATTCCTGACCGAAACCCGGTAAGCCGCGCCGGTTAGGCGCAACGATAATATAACCGTTGGCAGCCATTTGCTGGAAATTCCAGCGGTAGCTCCAGAATTGGCTGACCGTACTTTGGGGACCTCCTTCGCAATAGAGGATAGCCGGGTATTTTTGATTCGGGTCGAAATGAGGCGGATATATCATCCACACCAGCATGTCTTTGTTGTCGGTGGTTTTTACCCAGCGTTTTTCCACTTTTCCCATCGTCAATTGGTCGAGAATCCGTTTGTTGATAAATGAAAGTTCTTCGTCTTTGCCGGTATTGGGATCGGTCCGGTAAATTTCTTCCGGTTTGCTCATGGACACCTGGGTCGTGATCAGACTACCGTTTACAGGGGCTACAGAAGTGTAGTTGTGAACGCCGTTTGTATGTTTTTTAATTTCTCCGCTATTTGTATTGAGAGAATAAATTTCGTCCGTAGCCTGGTAATCGGAGATAAACCAAATGGTCGTGTTGTCGTCGTCCCAGGCGAGATTACCGACGCTTTGATCAAAATTCCGGGTAAAATCCTTTTTTTCGCCGGTCCGGAGATCCATGACGAAAAGCCGGTTTTTATCGGCTTCATAACCGTCCCTTTCCATGCTCTCCCAGGCCATTTTTTTACCGTCCGGAGAGATTACCGGATTCTTATCATATCCCATCATGCCTTCTGTCAGGTTGACGGTAGTACCGTCTGCCGTATTATACGCATAGAGATCGGTATTGGTAGAGAAGGCATAATCGATACCGTATTTTTTGCGGGAGGTGTAAATGAGTTTTTGACCGTCGCGGGTCCAGGTCAATTGTTCTGTACCTCCCCAGGGACGTACAGGAGATTCCCATTTTTCGTCTTTCATAATATCCTTTCCGGAAGTGATCGGCTGCATAGGGGTATAATCCGTAACGAAAATATGGGTATAGCCGTCCACCCAGTCGTTCCAGTGCCGGTAAAACTGCCCGTTAATGATCCGGGCTTTGGCTTTGGGAAGGTCCGGATACAGATCCTGAACGGTGGGTTCCAGTTTTACGTCTTTGTAATAGGCAATTTTACTCATATCCGGAGCATATAAATACCCGTTGATGCCTCCTTCGATTTGAGTAATTTGTTTTGCTCCGGATCCATCGGGATTTATTTCCCAGAGTTGCCCTTTAGCCAGGTAAGTGATTTTTTGGCCGTCCGGTGTCCAGCCGGCTTCCCCTTCGTTATAATCGGTATCGGTGATTTGGGTAATGGTCCCGTCAGCTAGTTGCATAACATACAGATCGGTATAAGACCGGTCTTCTTCTTTATTGAAATAGGTGACTCCATAAACGGCTTTACTGCCGTCCGGAGAAATGGCGGGAGTGCTGATACGGCCGAAGGACCAGAGGACTTCCGGAGTCATAATGTCGGAACTGAGTTTCTCATCCGGTGTTTTATAGCCTTTCCGGGCTTCTGAATTTTCTTTTTTATTATCGCAAGCCATAAGTGATAATAAGAGGAGTGTAGGATAAATAATACTTTTCATAGGTAAAATGATGATGTGTAAAATTAAGAGTCCGGCAAAAAAGGGAGAAAGTAAATAGGTATCCCACTTATCACTTCCTCCCTTTGTTTGCTTTCTCCGAATTTTCCGCTTTTCGGTGACTTATTTAGTTTTCTGCAATTTCAGCATCAGTTGCATGGTATTCTGAACCGTTCATGGCAGCAACAATTTTTAAACGCAACTCTTCTGCCAGTTCAGGATTGTCCATGATCATTTGTTTGACGGTTTCACGGCCTTGGCCGAGTTTACTGTCTCCGTAAGAAAACCAGCTTCCGCTTTTTTTAATTACATTGTATTCCACACCTAAGTCCACGATTTCCCCGGAAAGAGAAATACCTTCCCCGTACATGATATCGAATTCGGCTTTCCGGAAAGGAGGAGCCACTTTGTTTTTCACCACTTTGACGCGGGTATGGTTTCCGAGTATGTCTTCCCCGTCTTTGATGGGTCCGATTTTCCGGATGTCCAGCCGTACGGATGCGTAAAATTTCAGAGCATTTCCGCCGGTTGTCGTTTCAGGGTTTCCGAACATAATACCGATTTTTTCCCGGAGCTGATTGATAAAGACACAACAGGTATTGGTTTTACTGATCGTACCGGTCAGTTTTCTCAGGGCCTGCGACATCAGCCGGGCTTGCAACCCCATGACACTGTCGCCCATGTCTCCTTCGATTTCAGCTTTCGGAGTGAGGGCAGCTACGGAGTCGATCACAATAATATCGATGGCTGCCGAACGGATCAGCTGATCGGCAATTTCCAAAGCTTGTTCCCCATTATCCGGTTGGGAAATAAAAAGGTTTTCCGTATCTACACCCAATTTCTCAGCATACGCCCGGTCGAAAGCATGTTCTGCATCGATAATGGCGGCAATTCCGCCCTGTTTTTGAGCTTCTGCAATGGCATGAATTGCCAAGGTCGTTTTTCCGGAAGATTCCGGACCATAGATTTCAATCACCCGCCCTTTCGGATAACCGCCTACACCTAAGGCTTTATCCAAAGAAATAGAACCGGACGGAATGACCGGAATATTCTCGATTTCGTTTGCTCCCAGCTTCATAATACTCCCTTTCCCGAAATTTTTTTCGATTTTATCGAGTGTAAGTTGTAATGCTTTTAATTTGTCTTGATTGATTTCTTTTGAAGTCATGCTATTTAAATTAATAATGAACAATAAATATTACCGGTAAAGTCTTGTTGCTCTTAACCGATAATCTGAGAAGCATGATCTTTGGTATTCACTTGGGTAATGATTTTTTCGATCATGCCTTTTTCGTCTATCAGAAAGGTGGTACGAAGTACCCCCATATATTTTCGTCCGTACATGGATTTCTCTGCCCAGACCCCGTATTTTTCCAGAATTTGTTTTTCAGTGTCTGCAATTAAATTGAAAGCCAGGTTATATCTGGCTATAAACTTCAGATGAGAGGCCGGAGAATCGGGGCTCACTCCTACGACCTCATATCCTTCCTCTGTGAGGCTTGCATAATGATCGTTCAAATTGCAGGCTTCTGCCGTGCAACCGGAAGTATTGTCTTTCGGGTAAAAATACAAAATTAATTTTTTACCTTTAAAATCATTAAGAGAGAGC
>JAEXFF010000062.1 GCA_023400335.1 Bacteroidota bacterium | reverse complement strand
GTATTATAGGGCTTAAAATGCGAACCAAAAGAAGCATACAAGGAAATGGCTTCAACCGGCAGGAACACTAACCCGGCCCGTCCGGTAAAGGCAGAAGTCTTTACCTTATTCCATTCACTCCGGTCTGCATCGTCATAATCCTGTCCTCCGTCTTTTACGGCAGCTGTGGCCGTCCGGTAATTGTAAAAATCCATACGGGCAGATCCCATGGCTTTCCACTTCGCATTGATATCTATCACATTGTGCAAATAAAGTCCGGAAGTCCTCCATTCCCGTATAGAAGCTTCGGAATATTTGTAATCCCACCAGTCACGTACCAGATGCGGGTTATGCAAAGCAACAACCTGATTCAGACCGGGGCCCCAGGTGTCCCCGCTATTCCATCCATTGTATTGGGTGTAATTAAAAAAAGAATAGGTATAACCGATAATATATTTATGTCCGACGCTTCCGGTTTTAAATTCTCCGGTTAATTCCAGCATATTCGTCCATCCGCGGCTGTCGGGACTGAAACACAAAGGGCTTCCGGTAATTAAGGAATCGGTCAGATCTATATAATATTTTTTCCCTCCCCGTTCGTAATAATACCCCCCGTTAAAGAGATCCAGGGTATCTGTCCGATAATTCATTCCCTCTACACTGGCGTAATCCAAATCACTATGATTCCAGCTAAATCTATCCCGTAATTTCATAAAAGAAGTCAGCTCCTGGGTGTAAGTCAGCGAGACGTCGGTTACCCGTCTTTTCATCATATTATTGTTAAAATCGTTATATATCGTGTGGTAATCGGCAAAAGGATTCCGTGCACCCACCGGCATAACAATTTTTCCTTCAGCATTCATCACATCTCCCATACGGGAAGACAGTACAGGAGCCGATCCGATTTCCGTATCATATTTATCGTCGCTATAACCAATGGTCCCTTCTATATGTCCTGTCTTTCCGAAATCGGCAGCCAGTGTCCCGGTCACGGAAAAACGATCGGCATGCACATGCCGGTAACCATCCCCCGTAGAATAATGGGCTGTAGCCCGATAAGTCAGGGGACCGACCAATTTGCCACCAAAATCCAAGCTGGCCGATTTTACTCCCCAATTACCATAACTTAAACGGGCGCCAGCCATAAAATCGGGCACCGCTTTTTTACGTACGATATTGATTACCCCTCCCATTACCGAGTGACCGCTCAATACAGCAGCAGCCCCCTTCAGCACTTCAATGGATTCTACCGACGATAAATCCCCGAAAGGCACATTATTCAGTAAAGAACGCTCGTCCCGGAAACCATCGATAGAAACGACAGCCTCACTGCTGCCCCGGACCGAAAAACGATAGAAGGCACCCAGCTGATCTTTTACGGTAACACCTGGCAAAAAACGGACAGCATCTTCCAGATTCAAAATATTTTTACGTTCCAAAACTTCAGACGACAAGCGGGTAACGGTCACCGGTAAAATTTTCAAAGGCACATCCAAATTCAAAAGATTCACTTTATGTTTCAATGTCCCGTAAACATTCGCCTGTTCCAGCGAAAAGACTGTATCCGTAATACTTTTACGGTGTTGACCGTATACACTTGTTATACAAATCAATATGACGAAATTTAAAATTAATTTTTTCATGTTTTCAGATATTTAAAATTCTATTTAAACTTGTAAAATATTTCATTTCCGCATTCTACCGATTTTCCGGATCCCGCGTCCCAACCATTTTAAAGTCAGCACGACTCCGGAAAGAGAAAGAAAAGATCCTCCGATCAGTAATATATACATTAGGATATTCCACAATACAGGATGGTCCGTCAAAAATTTAAAATTCAGGCTATGTAACCCTCCGTACAGGATGCCACGCAAACGGCCATTGTCATCAACCTGCCGGTGATATAAAGTTTCAGGATTAAAGTAATGGCGGGTATGGAGTTCATCTCCGACAACTACCTTATATACCGGAAGAGACAGCATGTTCCGGCGTGAATGATAGTCATCGTCCCAATCCGTCATCCAGGTTATGGAATAAGGAATATCCTTACCGTGAATTTTCTGTACCTTCTCATTCACCATTGCCTCTGTCAGCCGGAAAGGCAATAAACGGGTGGAATCGGAAGCATCGATATAACGTTTTTCCGTTGCAGTATGGACGATATAGTAGGGATGTTTCCCAAAAGAAGACCATTCGATACTTTTGACATTTTGCAAACGATCTGCAATTTTCCGGTAATCCAGCCTATAACAATCCCATGCCAACATCTCCCCTCCGCGTCCCCGGAAACGGACTTCCCGGTTTTTCTGTTTCCCTTTCTGCATCCAGGAAGGCAGATCCACTAACGACATCATTCCGCTGAATACAAAAGTCAAAGCGAAAAGCCCGAAAATCATTCCGGAAATATGATGCCATTTAAACCACCATTTTTTATAGGGCGAACGCCATCCTTTCTTCCGGTTTTTCCAAAATGCCCAGATACCTGTCCACAGACCGGTAAAACACATAATTGCCCCTAAACCGGAAGCCCAAATCATAAAATTAATCCATAGGGGTTGATTTTGTCTTAAGGAAGTAAAATACACCCAATGCGGTATTGCCCCTAACCAAGCCCAAAACCGGGATTCCCGGTTTGTCCACTGCAATACTCTTCCGCTTTGAGAAGAAATATACATCTCCTGACGCTCTTCATCCTCAAACGTAAACTTGTAAATAGGAAATTCTCTTTCCAAATAACCGAAAGGAATCCATTGGTCCAGACGGTACATAGTGTCCACTGTCCAAGCAGATGTTCCTCCCAATTGTCCTGCCAGCCGGCAGATTTCAGGAAATCCGGGTTTCTCAACCTTCCGGAACGAATCTGCATACAGTTCCGAAGGCAATTGTTTGCCCCTCAAATGAAAAACCGGACGATCGAGACACATATCGACCGATAATCCCGCTACACGAGAACTATCGGGTAAAGCCCTCACCAAAGAATCTATCCCAGGGAGCCCCCCCTGTAAGGATTCTTGCCGGACTAATTTCAACCCCTGATTTACCCGCGGAAAGCTATGATAGATCATCACTATCCCCGACAGGAACCACATCAGGAACAAAATACTGAGGATCAGACCCAATATTTTGTGAATTTGTTTAATAAATCTTGTCAACATACGATTCATGAAAGCCGGAGTAAGCACACGCCTGCCAGGCAGAGACCGATTATCGTCCCTGCAAAAATTTATACTCCGGTAAATTTCAGTTATTTCCCAATAGAATAGTTTCTCTTTTTCACAGTCATATCGACCGGCTTATGGGCTGCTGCAAAACGGGCATGAGCGATAAATAAATCCTGTATACCCGTATGCTCTCCCAAACCTTTTAAATAAAGATTCACCCGGAAACCGGCTTTCTCCAAATTCCCTTTCCATTCACCAGCGATATCGTTTTTAGCATGATCTCCGGCGACAAACATCAGCGGAATTAAGGTGACCTCCTTCGATTTTCCGGCTTTAAGCAAACGCAAAGCATCTTCAAAAGCCGGATACCCTTCGACAGTTCCCACATGGTATTCCGGATAGCCTTCAGCTTTTAGCATATAATCCAGCATTGCATAAGAGGCCGTTGCCGGATCTGCAGTCCCGTGACCTACGAATATTTTCTGGCCACTCTTTTGCACAGGTTCTATTGCTTCAGTTAAAGTCTGTATCACTTCAGCATAATCCGCAGCAGCATACAGCAACGGATTTCCCAAACGAATATCTTTAAAATTCAGGGAAAGACTTTCTACTTCCCGTCTCAACTCTTTCATTTCCTGCCCCTCAATAATATTGGTAGACTGTACCAAAACGTGGGTATATCCCTCATCATGCAATTTACGAAGCGCTTCCGACGGGTTCATTTTTTCAATTCCGGAAGCCTCTAATTTCCGGATAATCATCCGGGAAGTCCAAGCCTCCCTCACCTCTATTCCCGGAAAGACCTCTTTCATTTTTTCATTAATGACATCTATTGTCTGCTCACGTGTATCTTTATGAGTTGTCCCAAAATGTACGACTAATACGGCTCCTTTCTCCCGGGGACCTAAGGATCCGAAAAGCTCAGATTCAATATATGATTCCTCGGAATGTGCAAAACAAGTCAGGGTCATACACAACATGATTATTGTTCCTGTTAATTTCATCTTTTATCAAATTTTATTGCCGCTAATTTCTCAATATTTCCCTTTATTTAAACCGAATTGTCAATCCTCCGAAAAATGTCCGTCCCGGAGATAAGGTCGCATAATTAACCCCAAAAGGCCGGTCGTCTGTATAATCAAACAGATTTTCAATCCCCGCAGTCGGTTCCAAAACAAAACGCCCCCAACAGGTGATCGCATGGGTGGTGGTCAGATTACACAACCAATGTCCCGGAGCTACCCCGTTGGAAGCATGGAAACGGCTGCTCTGCCCGCGGGCATTCAGATTGATATTCAATCTGTATCCTGTCCATTCCCGGTTCCAATTGGCTGAAACGGTTCCCGTATGCCGGATACTCCGGTCTAAATGTTGCCTTACCTCATCTTCCGTTCCCTTATCCATAGTTCCCCAGGCATCACAATAACTATATCCGCCTCCCAAAGTAAATCCCAATCCCAGATAAGCGTTGAAATTCACATCCACACCTTTTACCCGCGCATCATTCAGATTGACATACATCCGCCTTTTTTTGATACCGTTAGCTTTATCCTCATCCGTCAAATCAATGTATTTATAGTCAATCAGTTTATCGACATCATTAATATAACCATTCACGGAAACAGTAAAGTTATGGCCTATATATTCGATATTTGCTGAATAATAATTGCTGATTTCCGGTTTCAAATTCTGGTTTCCTATACTTATTGTAGAACCCTTTACCTTTTCATAGTATAACTGTTCCATACCCGGAGCCCGGAAACCGCCTGCATAAGCCACACGGAAGTTGAAAGCCCCCACGGGCAGCATCAAAGAAGCTTTGGGAGAAACCCGGTCGCCAAATGTTTCATGATTTACATATCTCAACCCCAGGATAATCTGCAACTTCCGGAATAATGTCAACTCATCCTGAGCATAGAGAGACAAGGTGTAAGCACTTTTCTCCTCATTATTCAACGCTTCCGGACTCTTCAGCCGATCGTCCCGGTATTCCAGTCCGGCAGAAAGTTTATTAGATTCACCTAATACAAAAACTCCTTTCAGATTCGCATTGTAATAATGCTGCCGTTTGTTGAGTACGACATCTCCTTTTTTATTTTTCTGATAATCTTTTATATAATTATAATTATTCTCAAAATTGTCATTATACAAATCCAAAGCAATATAAGAACGCTTATTTAACAGGTATTTTGCCCCCAGCGCCAACGTATAATCCTGATAAGACATCTCATAATTGTAAGCCGCTACCGGCCGATAAACATAGCGCTGATAAAAACTTCCTTCTGCATAGATATCCAGGCTTTTCGTCGGAGAAAACTTCAATTTCTGATTGAATACGTCCGATCTAAAACGATTGGAAGCTTGCTTAACCGTTTCCTTATACCCACGCGGATCTTTTGTATCCGTCTCGTAGGGGCTCAATTGCCATCCCCCGGCTTGTAACCGCTGATAAGAAGTGTGAGAAGAAAATTTACCGGCATTGACATCTGCCGAAAGATTCTGGGTAAATTGTCCTTT
>JAEXFF010000055.1 GCA_023400335.1 Bacteroidota bacterium | reverse complement strand
AGATAAACCCGTCTTACTTCCGGGTCAGCAGCCAGATGTTCAGCAGTACCCGATTCCAATATCCGTCCATCGTACAAAAGATAGGCCCTGTCCGTTATGGAAAGCGTTTCCTGTACATTGTGGTCTGTAATTAAAATACCGATATTCTTATCTTTCAGTTTCTCCACAATTCCCTGTATATCTTCAACGGCAATAGGGTCTACCCCTGCAAAGGGTTCATCCAGCAATATAAACTTCGGACGGATAGCTAAAGCCCGGGCAATTTCTGTACGGCGACGTTCTCCTCCGGACAACTGTATTCCAAGGCTTTTACGTATATGCTGCAAACCGAATTCATCCAGCATCTCCTCCAAACGTTCCTTCTGCTCCTCTTTCGGCATCTTCGTCATCTCCAAAACAGCCTTGATATTATCTTCTACACTCAACCTGCGGAATACAGAGGCTTCCTGCGCTAAATATCCTACCCCTAACTGAGCCCTCCTATACACCGGTTCTTTTGTAATCTCCTGATCATCCAGAAAAATCCGGCCTCCGTTCGGGGTAATCAACCCGACAATCATATAAAAGGAAGTCGTCTTTCCTGCCCCATTAGGGCCCAACAATCCAACAATTTCCCCCTGTTCTACCTGTAAGGAAACCCCTTTTACCACTGTACGGCTTTTATATTTCTTTACCAGGTCCTCTGCTCTTAATATCATAAATCTCTGTTTTGGTGCACAAAGATAGGCAAAAGTTAAGAGTTAACAAATACTCTAAAGCCTATTCTGATTGTAAAGTTATTTTGTTCCGATCAGAAATTCAGGTTTATACTGAAATTGACTGCAAAATTCTGTACTTTTTGTCCGGGTACACTATGCCGGTGACTCAAACGCCAGATGGCATCCACCCGCAATATTCTAAAAATATTTTCAATCCCTACCCCTGCTTCAAAATAAGGTTTGGATACAGATGACATTCCTTCCGGGAAAAGTAAAATAGCCTTTGTATTTTCCAGACTTCCGTTATTTTTCTTTTCCAGAGTACCGATCAAAGCTTTGAATATAAACACTTCTCTCCACTTCAGCCTCTTCATTAAAGGAATTTTACCCAGGAAAAAACCCTTGAAATGATGCTCGTACATCAAAGAAGCCCATAAATCAGAGGCAAATTCGTAATAATTCATACAGGAAAAAGCATAGGGATCGTAAAAATAAGTCGCATTCCCCTCATGCAATTTCAATAAAGGATAAGGGACCTTTCCAAAAATTTTACCTCCGCTCAATGCAAATTTAGAGGTTCCGATCGGAGGGAATGCCACGTCCCACATAACTGTACCTTCCAAACGGTAATACTCATAATCATTTTTAAAAATGCCTTTTACTCCAGCCGATAAATCCAAAGTAAAAATCGGATAATCGGATCCCAGAGAAAATTTATCAAATGTCTGCCGAACAATAATCTCATTTTTAGACAAACGGGTCCTCAGCCGGAAAGAAAGTGATTGAATGGAATTCATTTTCTCTCCATCCGGTTTGATAAAAGGTACATAACGGGAAGAAAAAATATTCCTCACCTGAGCAGCAAAAGTATTGCTAACTCCCTGACGCCATTCCTGCTCGAATGAAATATCTCCCTGATTTACCAGACTCAGGCGGTCGTTATTTCCCCTGGACAGAATAGAGCTCAATATATTTCCCTCCGTAAAGGCATTTACTCCTGCTCCTAACTGCACTACATCATGTTTATAAGACATCGTCAACTTGGAAGTCGGCAAATCCTTAAACATATATTCAAATCCTCCCCCGCCTTTGAAATGCCTGTCTTTTGTTCCATACGCCAAATGTCCGAATAAACGGACTTTCTTACTGAAATCGGAAGTTGTCCGCAAGCCGAGCTGAAAACGGCAACCTTCCAGTTTATTAAAACTAAACAATTTATAATAAGGGCCTATGCCGACATATTTAGTATCGTAATACCCCCCTAAGATGGTGCTGATCAGTGTATAAATATTCTGATAGAGAGGCACATTTTTTACGGAATCAACCATGCCATAAATCTGTTTCTCTTTCACACTAAGTTCATACGGACGTACGGCATCCCAATACTGTTCGTCGTTCTTCAATACGTCCCGGGAAATAATTACATTATTATCCAACTTCAGTACCTCTTCCGGAATTGGTTCATTTAATTGTACATTTGTATAATCAATCTGACGATGCCCCAAAAAAGAGACAAGTTTGGCAGAATCAGACATTACGATTGTGAAATCCGCAAAAAGTTTATCCTGCTTCGGAAACCAAACGGAATCGTTTATCAGTTCACTCGTATTATCGATAACCAAATGCCGGATCCAATTCACATTCAACCCTTTCAGCATCTTCACATGGGCCGACTGTAAAGCCCAGGAAGCCGAATCGATATTTATTTCCCCATCCAATACCGGAGTAGAAGTTCCTTTGGGATGAAACCGGATTTTATATGTTTTCCGCCCATCAATCTGCATACTATCGACCAAAAAATATTTGTAATATAATAACCCGTGTTCAGATAAAGGACTGGCAAATTTTACTTCAAAAATATTGATATAATTATCATAGAGATTTACATTGACGTGTAAATGCCCCGTAAACTGGGCCAAAGAATAATCTTCCTCTATTCCCGAAATCCGGCTGGCCTTAACAATCTCACGGGAAAAACCAGGTGAACTCCGGTGGTAATAATCGGCTGTCGCTTCCGAAATCATGATGGGTAAAAATGGTTTTCCGGTGACGACGGAAGTATCCATATGTTCAAAAATAAAACCGAAATTCTTCTGCAATTTTTTATTTTTAAAATAAGGATTGATATTGGTCAGGTCCAATTCCATTTTGGTATAAGTAGAACATTTATACAAAGGCAATTGATCGGGATTGTTTTTCTTTTTATTCCGGGAAACATTTTTCAGAATCCGGTGAGCCGGGTTCTCTCCGGGAGTGACCTGTACTTCTTCCAAATCAACGGTATACGGAACCAACCGAAAATCCAAAGCATTGTATGAGCCGGGTATAATCTTCACGGTCTGGGGCTCATAACCGACAAAAGAAACCTGCAGTTCGGATACACTTTCGCGGGTTTCCATGGTATAAATACCCTCAAAATCAGAAGTTACACCGATAGTAGTTCCCTTAAATACGACGTTGACCAAAGGGAGAGGTTCCCCGGTCCTGGCATCGGTGATTTGTCCCCTGACACGCGTATTTTGTCCCCAGGCCACCGAAGTCACCAACATCAATAATATTAAGAGAATATATTTATTCATGAATTTATTGTCATAGGAAATCCCTTCCAACCTTCCCGGATTATTTTTATACCACCCCCTCTTTCAGTATATCGTGAAGATGAACCATACCTTTATATACGTGTTGACTGTCAATTACGACCAACTGGGTAATACTGTTTTTCTCCATCAATCTGAAGGCATTATAAGCCAATTCATCCTCCGAAATCGTCTTGGGAGAAGCCGACATAATATCTGCGGCTTTCAGTCCGTCAACGTCCTTATATTTTTCTAGCATACGTCGTAAATCCCCATCTGTTACAATACCGATCAATTTCTCTCCTTCGCCGACAACAGCCACGGCTCCCAGACAGCCACCGGACATTTCCAGAATTACTTTCCGGATACCATCTTCCAAACCGACTTTAGGCCGGTTCTCCTTATCAAAAACATCTGAAACCCGTGTATAAAGACGTTTCCCCAAAGATCCTCCGGGATGAAAACGGGCAAAGTCGCGGCTGGAAAAACTCCGGCATTCAATTAGGCACATCGCTAAAGCATCCCCCATCACCAACTGAGCGGTAGTGGAATTGGTCGGAGCTAAATTATTCGGACAAGCTTCCCGCCCGACTTTAGCTTTAATCACATATTCCGCATTCTGAGCCAAAAAAGAATCCGTATTAGATACCATAGCTACAATCGAATTATTGCCAATATTCCGGATCAGGGGTAATAAAACTTTAATTTCGGGCGTATTCCCGCTTTTAGAAACAAATATAACCACATCTTCAGGTTGCACCATTCCCATATCCCCGTGAATGGCATCAGCAGCATGTAAAAAAACAGCCGGCGTCCCCGTAGAATTCAAGGTAGCTACAATCTTCTGGGCGATAATTGCACTTTTGCCGATTCCCGTAATAATCACCCGCCCCTTACTTTCATATATCAATTTTACAACTTTCTCAAAATCGTCGTCAATATAATTGAGCAAATTCCGGACTGCTTCTGCC
>JAEXFF010000415.1 GCA_023400335.1 Bacteroidota bacterium | reverse complement strand
TTTCTCTACTTCCTGTACCGATTTTATTTAGGAAAAGGATATAATCCGACCGGAACAGCAGCTAAAAATACGATAAGATCCACAGATTGGACCGATAAAACACTCAAATATTATTTCTTTTTTTTACCTTTCGCAAAAATCAGCAATATGCAGGCTATTTATTTTTATGAAGGAGCTATCGGCCGTTACGGCATACAGGAAACAAACGGACAACTGATCCGCTTGTGGTTAGGAGACCGTATTGCTTTTGCCCCCTCAGAACCGGAAATAAAAGAAACTCCTTTACTTATAGAAGCAAAGGCACAATTGGATGCTTATTTCGGAAAAAAACTGCAAAAATTCAGTTTACCCTTAGCCCCTCAGGGAACAGATTTCCAATTAAAAGTCTGGGAACTGCTTCAGCAAATTCCTTACGGACAGACCACCACTTACGGAGAAATAGCAACGCTTGCCGGTGCTCCGCAAGCCTGCCGGGCTGTCGGCAGGACAAACGGACGCAATCCGTTACCGATCTTCATTCCCTGCCACAGGGTCATTGGAAGCGGGAATAAACTGACAGGCTATACAGGAGGTCTGGATATAAAAATAAAACTTTTACAAACAGAAGGCATCCTTTTAAAGTTCTGATTTCTTTCTAAAGAATGGCATTTTGTTCCCGCCTCCCTTCTTCATTCCGCTAAATGACCTAAGCTTCTCCCTTCCCAACTAATGAATATTCAAACATCGGAACAGCCGAACAACTAAACATCCCTCCCTTTCCCCGAAATAATTCCTCTCTCGCCCTTATCTTTTATTGTCCCCGTTTTAAAGGCATCTGTTGGGATAAACGCAAACAACTCACAGCTGCCGCCACTAATGCGAATCCGATTCCGACAAATAAACTGGAGAAAGTATTATGCTGCTGATTTGACAGACTGAATAAAAGAGCTACTAAAGTCGCCCCTAAAGTCTGTCCCAGCAACCGTGCTGTCCCGATCATGCCACTGGCCCCTCCGCTCCGGTTTGTAGGGGCGGAAGAAATAATCGTACTATTATTCGGGGTCTGGAATAAACCAAAGCCTGCCCCGCATATCAACATACGCCAGACAATATCAGCATCCGCAGGCTCGGGCGGTAAAGCCGTCAGGGCATATAGTCCTGCCGCAAAAACCAACATTCCCAGGCATCCCAGTAAACCGGCATGCACCTTTTCTACCAGATAACCGGCTAAAGGAGCTGTAAAAAGAGTTGCTACCGGCCAAGGGGTTAGCAATAATCCTGTAGCAATCTCACTTCGTCCCAAAGTATTCTGTAATAAAAAAGGCAAAGAAACCAAAGCTAGCATCTGAGCCGTAAAAGAGCATATAGACGTTCCTACCGAAAGGGCAAAAATAGGGATCCGCATCAAATCTACGGGAAGTAAAGGAGCTTTCTGCTTTAACTGCCGCCGGAGAAAAAACGTACCGACAATCACCAGTAAAAGCAATTGAATAATTAAGAAATCCATACGTTCATGGTGAGCAAACCCTTCCATGGAATAAATCAGCAAACCAAAAGTAAAAGCATTGGCGACAGCGCTGATTTTATCGAATTTATGGTTTTGACGTACTTTCCGTTTGGGCAAAAACCGTATGCCCATGCTCCAGGCAAAAATACCCAGCGGAATATTGATAGCAAACAGCCATTGCCAGCTCCCTAAAGAAAGAATGGCGCTGGCAACGGAAGGTCCGGCTACAGCCGAAACGGCCACCACCATAGCATTGATACCCATGCCCCGCCCCAGATACTTCCGGGGATAAATCGTCCGCAACTGAGCCGTATTTACACTCGTAATAGCCGCTGCTCCGAAACCTTGCAATACACGGGCCGTCGTCAGCATCCAAAAAGAACCGGAAAGGGCACAAATAAAAGAAGTCACACAAAACACCGCTACTCCGGAAAGGAATACCCGGCGATAACCATAAATGTCTCCTAAAGAAGAAAAAGAAAGCAGAGAGACCGTTATAGCCAACTGATAGGCATTCATCACCCATATTGTTGTAGAAGGAGTGGTTCCGAATTCCCGGGAAAGTGTCGGCAATACAATATTGACAATATTTGCATCCAATACGGACATTACCAAGGCTAAAGAAGCAGCAATAACCGCCCAAATCCGCCGGGGATTTGGTAAACCGTCCGTCTCATCCGAAGTGATGACTGGAGTTTGTAATCCTTTCATGCCGTTTTAAAACAATCCGGACAAAAATACAATTTTGATTTGTAAACCGGTACCCTTAAGAAAAGCATTTCTCTGCCCTTTTGGTGAATTTAACTTAATTTTAAAACTCAGATGAAGTCTCTCAACAAACGATTTTCATTTTCATTTTTTTCTCCTTTCCTCCTTTTATTCCGGAAAGCTCTTATTGAAACCGTCCCCGTGGAAATTCCGTAGAATCCCTTATAAAATCACTTCATTCGTATAGAAATGTCTTTCCAGACATACAGAGAATATCAACTTCTATTTAAATAAAATTGATCCGAATCCAGATGAAAAAAGAAATAACTTTCCGAAATAAAGTAAAAGTGCCGGTTCTGGGACAAGGTACCTGGAACATGGGGGAAAAAGCTTCCAAAAAAGCCGAAGAACTGAAAGTAATAAGAAGAGGTATTGAATTGGGACTGACTGTTATCGACACTGCAGAAATATACGGGGAAGGGAGATCAGAAATACTAGTCGGTGAAGCCGTTAAAGGTATGCGGGAAGACGTGTTTTTGATCAGTAAAGTTGCTCCTTCCCACGCCACCCAAAGAGGAACACATACAGCCTGCGAAAACAGTTTAAAACGATTAAAGACCGATTACCTGGACCTGTATCTTTTGCATTGGCGGGGACGTGTTCCGCTGGAAGAAACAATCTGCGCTTTACAGGAATTACAAAAAGAAGGAAAAATTAAGCAATGGGGGGTTAGCAATATGGATATAGCAGATATGGAAGAAATTTATGCCCTTCCGGAGGGGAATAACTGCGCCACCAACGAAATTTTGTACAATTTAACCCGCAGAGGTATCGAATACGATTTACTTCCCTGGTGTCAGAAAAACCAATTACCACTCATTGCATATTCTCCTATAGAACAGGGCCGTTTGCTCAATCACAGCGGCTTAAAAGCCATAGCCGACCGGCATTCTGCCACTCCTTCCCAGATTGCCCTGGCCTGGGTATGCCGTCAGCCGGACGTCATGGCAATTCCCCAAACTTCGTCTTTGGAGCATCTGGAAGAAAACGCTAAAAGTCTTTCTATCCGGTTAACGGAACAAGATCTTTCAGAACTAAACCGCTATTTTCCGGCACCTACACAAAAAATACGCTTGCAAATGATCTGATGAATATCTAAATTTAATTTTTCCTTTTCCAAAATAGAATAAAAAACGAGAAAAAGGAAGGAGAAAAACTATCTTTGTTTCCATATTTACATTAGATAACATCAGCAAAAGCGAAAAGATACATTGTGTATAAGCTAAAAAACCTTAAGAAAGGGAAAAACGAATCCTTAAAATAAATAAAATATGGAAACAAAATTTTGTCAGAGTTGTGGTATGCCCATGACAGTTACAGAAGAATTCGGGAAAAATGAAAACGGCAGCAGAAATGAAGACTATTGCTGTTATTGTTTTCAAGACGGGAAATTCACTCAGAATTACACCCTGGACGAAATGATCGAACATTGCGCCCAATTTACAGAAGAATTCAATAAAGGAAACGGCACAACTTATACAAAAGCCGAAGCAATGGAAGAAATGAAAAAATTCTTTCCGCAATTAAAACGCTGGAAACAACAGGCTTAACAGGAATAAATGTAATAAAATATCCGGAAAATTTTTCAGGAATTTGAGTACTTATTTGAAAACGGATTAACGGAATTTGTTTCCCGATTCCTTTTCTTCCTTCGATTCGAATTGCCTTTTACCTCCTGAAATAATTATCCGGATATTTTGTTTATCTCTATTTATTTTTATTTAAATACCATTTTGAATCCTGTTTCCCACCGGAAGAAACCCAGCCTGAAAATTCCGGATATTCCGCATCAATCCTCACTCCTTCGGTAGGACAATCAAATGAACTTACCCCCGATAAATTCAAAGCAAACGGAAAGGAATTATCGGATACATAATAAAGTTCATCTTCCAGGCGGCTTTTATCGTCATGAGTCCCGAACAACGACAAATCTGCCAAGTCCGTAGGCGGATAATTTACCGGGTGGACTTCTCTCCCCCTTCCATCACCGGACTGAACAATAATAAAAGGATTATAAGGAGGCACCAACCTCTTTAAATCTATATCGTTCCTGAATTCCGTCGTAACTGTAAAACTCCCTTGATTAACAGCTTGCCTTGCATTATCATATAAAATAAATGTCGGATGTTCCTGGTGGGGCTCCATGGTTTGCCCATTCATAAAAACAGAAGTAGATTTTCCTTCTATTGTTACACTTTTGACTTCTGATTTATCTACCAGATGTAACTGATAACCAAATGCATTTTGGAATAAAGCTCCGTCATGATAAGGGGTAAAGCAGTCTACTATTTTGTAAACCCGGTTTCCCAATACATGCTTATAAACCTTACTTTCATAAGAGACAACAACATCATTCATATCGTAATCCCCCTGCTTGGGCCACATATCCTCAAAAGCCAAGATTCCCCTATAAGTAGTATAATTTTCTTCATCCTTTGGTCCTTCCCCGTCAATTACGGGAGGCAATTTATCTGAATCTACGGATTCTTTATCCATCTCTAAATAGAAAAGAGCATCCCCAAAATTTCCGCCTCCGTTTTCCGACCAGGCATCTTCAAATCCTAAAGCGATCATATCCCCTTCTGCCTGATCATCATATAAAGCAATGGTTCTTTGATAATGATCTGTATTCAAAAAAGGATCGGAATAACGGAAATTCTTTTTCCCATTAATTTTTCCTGTGCGAACTTCAAATCCGGATTCTATTAAAAACCATCCGATACTCACTCCTGCCGGAAACTCCTCCACCAATTTTGTTCCGTCCCAATACTTCAGCTGAATCTGGTCTCCGAAGTTCAAGGCTCCTGCCTGGCTCACCCCGTCCCGTCCGTAATAAGCAGAAGTATGGGGAAATGCCAGGATCTTCTGAGAAATTTCATCCACAGAGGCTGGCGGATTTCCCGTAGGGTAAGTGTAATAACCCACTACATTTTTCTTCGTAGCAGTACTGTTCAGGAAAACGAGTTTAATCTTGGTTGCCTTTTTGATAGAAGTTTCCACGCGTACTCCCTGTTGTACCAAATCCGGGTAATTCTTACGAATATCTATCCAACCGCAAAGTACATTTTTAATTCCATATAACAGGTCAGCAGGAGGCGTAGCCCGTTCTGCCAGTAAATAATCCGGCAATCCCCATTCATCCCAATCTCCCAGCACCATTATATCGTCCGGATATTCCTTCCCTCCTGATGTGACAGCCTGTGAGGAAATCAGAGAATTTACGGCAGCAGGAACTGTCACCCGAATCGTATTTCCTGTCACTTCAGATTTGACAACCGGAATTGCTCCGGGATAATCGGAACATATGTATACTTCATCTGCCCAGATCGGAAGTGTAATCTCATCCGAATATTTTCCCTGGGTATCTGTTGCTCCCCGGAAAAGAGGCTCTATTCCTTTCCGGGTCAAACTTCCGTCCGTACCGGTTTCAAAGGGATTCTCCCCGTAAATTTCAAATAATACCTGATAATTCTTCAGCCTGCTTAAATTATAATCTATATTTACAGTTACCGGTTTAGTCGTCGCAAAGTCAAAAAAATCTTCCTTTGGTTTCTCCTCCGGAGCACGGAACACATCCTTTTTTTCGCATCCGCTCAAACCTATAATCATCAGACTAACAAAACCAAACAAAAAATAAATTCCTATTTTCTTTCCCATTTTTTCGTTTATTTCAAATTCCATCACAAAGATAAAGATAAAAATAAAAATGTGTGCAGATAAGCGCAAGAAAGTTGCAAACAAGGAGTTCAGAGAAAAATGAGATGCAAAAGCGAAACGAAGCTGCTGGAAAACCAACCGAAACCGGCGTTAGTTTATATTCCGTTACTCTAAACGACAGGGAAAGTTTTCAGAATGCGGAATTACAAGCTCTATTCATTTTGTTCAGGCTACAAACCGATCCGAATTTCCGGTATTGGTATAAAGCGGCGAAAACAGTCATTTCCGTTTGAGGTAAAGATAAGGATAAAAAACGAGAAAGGGAGCGGATTGGAGCAAGAAGGTTGTAAACAAGGAATTTAGCGGAAAATGAGCCGCCGGAGCGATGCCAAGTAAAACCCTCGAAAAGCCAATTGAAACCGGAGTTACGTTACTATCCCATTACTCTGTTCCGAATGGCAAAGGCGGTTTCAGCAGAATTTCAAAGCGCTGAAATACAAGCTCTATTCGTCTTGTTCCGGCCGCAAATATAGCCGAATCTCCGATATTCGGGCAGAGGGAGGCGAAAGACAGTGCAAGTCGAATGCAAAGCCGCATTTATTCGAGCTTTGCTGAGACGCCGCCTGTCTAAACCGAGCGCTCTTTTTGGTAAAAAAGGTATATTTCGGGTGCGATTGCGCTGATTGGCTGTGATTTGCGTATCGAAGAACAACTCTACAACAAGTATTTTTAAACACTTAAAATTGTAGAGTTATGAGATCGACTTTCAAAGTATTATTCTATCTGAAACGCAATGCCCCGAAAAAGAACGGGCTTATTCCGATCATGTGCCATATTACCGTAAACGGCAAAATTGCCCAATTCAGTGGCAAATTAGACGTGGAGGAAAAATCGTGGAACGTAGAGTTAGGCCGCGTGTCCGGTCGGAGTACCGTTGCACAGGAGGCGAACCGTATGTTGGATAAGATTCGTGTGGGAATCAATCGAGCCTATCAGCAGATCAGCAACCGCGACAACTATGTCACCGCCGAGAAAGTCCGCAGTGCCTATTTAGGATTGGGTATGAACCACGAAACGCTGCTTGCCGTATTCCGCCAGCACAATGAGGACTACGAAAAGCAGGTAGGTAAACTTAAAAGCCTGCGCAGCTATTGGAAATACTACATTGTTTACAAGCACCTCGCGGAGTTTATTGAAAAGCGGTACAAGGTCAGCGACATTGCCCTGAAAGAGCTTACTCCGGCTTTCATCACCGATTTCGAGCTGTTCCTCAAAGTGGAAAAGAACCACTGTAACAATACGGTCTGGTCGTATATGATGCCGTTCCGGAAAATTATCTATATGGCCATCAATAACGGCTTGTTGCAGCGCGATCCGTTTTTCGCGTACAGCATCACGAAAGAGGAGACGAAACGAGGGTTTCTGGCTAAAGACGAAATCAGGCTCCTGATCGACAGGACGTTCAAGAAGCCGAGTTACACGTTGATCCGCGACCTGTTTATCTTCTGCACTTTTACGGGGTTGAGCTGGACGGATATGGCGAACCTGACCAGAGCGAACCTGTAAACCGCTTTTGACGGGCATTTGTGGTTGAATACCAACCCTCAGAAAACGGATGTCAAAACAAATATCCGACTGCTGGATGTAGCCAAACATATCATCGAGAAGTACGAGGGCGTGGCCGAGAATGGAAAACTGCTGTCTGTTCCGTGTTACGATAATTGTAAAAACGGTATCAAAGTAATAGCGAAGAAATGCGGTATCGAGAAAAACGTAACATGGCACATGAGCCGGCATACTTACGCCACGACAGTCTGCTTGTCGAACGACGTACTTATCGAAACGCTCTCGAAGATGTTGGGACACCGCAGCATCCGCACCACGCCAATCTATGCGAGTGCGCCCAGATTGGCTGCTTAATAAATACTTATATAGCAAGAAGTTAGGATTGGGTTCGATATAATCCTATTGTCAATCAGTTTATCCAAAGGGGAAACCTAATGGGAGTGTAGCATACTGATTAAAGCTCCAAGTCTACTAATAGTCAAGTAGCGACTGAGGGGCAAGACGAAAAGACATACATAAGGAGGAAGCCTGTATTGGTTGAACGATAGTTCGGTGGTACCACATCTTGCAACAACGGAAGACTATTATATATACGTTGTTTCATAGTACTTTACCTATTTTGCGCGTTAGAGTAAGGCATAAAGAACCGACTATGACACAGCCGCAATAAGCGTATAAGAACGAAAGTCGCATCCGACAGTATGTCGCGCTACTGGTTATTAAGCAAACTAACTGGGGATTGCCTAAGTCGGAACGCTGAAAAACAATCAGCTATAAAGTTAGCTTTTGAATATCCGATATGGTAACGGAACTTCCATAGTAGTCCGAGCAAGGGAAAGCCTTGTACATGGCGAAGGGAAGTAGTCTATAACTTTAATACAAACAAGGGGAAACGTGAGAGACGTATGAGAAATCCAGAGCAAGTATTAAACATTTTAGCTGAACACAGCAAAGAGTCTGATTACAAATATGAAAGGCTCTACCGAATTCTATTCAATGAGCAAATGTTTTACGTGGCTTATCAACGCATTTATGCGAAACCCGGCAATATGACACCGGGCTCTGATGGCAAAAGGGTTAAAAGGTAAATATGAATGGGAGGATAAGATGCTCCGAATGCACAGAAAGACTTTAGTCGTATGCATGGAGTGCAATGCCAACATTCAAAGCTGTGATCAAAAAAATGATGTTATAGATGGAGAGCCGTATACATGGAAACGTATAAGTACGGTTCGGGGGCAGGCTGATAAAAACCTACCGTCGCAAGGCGGCAAGGCGTTATCTGCCGAGCCTACAGATTACAGCGGAGAAAGTGAGCCGCGACATGGAGAAACTCTTGCAGCGTATCGAGCGGATGGAGAACTTCATTTGTCAGGCCATATAATCCAATCCCCTAAAATGAAAAGCGATGAAAGAAGAAAGAAACATCATCACGATAGACGAGTACGGCAAATTGAAAATGCCGAGCGATAAGAACGGAGCGGTCGCCGACATATGGATGAGTGAAGCGGAATTGGTCGAACTGTTCGGCACGACTACCGGAGCGGTACATGGCAGCATTAAAGCCATCTTCAAAGAAAACATCCTGCACAATTACGAAGTCAGCAAATACGTTCGTCTGGAAAACGGAAACGGTGCGGATGTGTATAATATGGAGGTGGTTGTCGCCCTTGTCTTCCGACTAAACACCTGCCCGTTGTCGTTTTCAAGAAATTGTCTTGTAGTATAGTCTCATCCTTCCCTTTCGTGCCTGTGCATATTATGGATATTTTACTGCGGAAAATCGTAACCGACGGCAGCGATGAGGTTTTCCTATTAACGTAATGCAGATAACCTGCACCCAATACCGTGACAGCTTTTCCCGGCTCTTTGTTTCTGTGCGGAGAAAGCTGCATAAGTCGGTTTGTTTGTACCGTCAGCCCGATGTAAAGCCAAAGGTACAAACAAATATACCGCCCAACAGCCCAATGTCGGTTGGTTGCAACATGGGGCAGACGGTCACAATGTATATTTGTCGGACAGATTGTCCGGCAATCCATCGGTTTGTTACGTACAACATTCGTTCGTTGCGACCGATTGGACGAGGTCGTGCGCAGGTTAGGAGGACGACGGATGAGCGTTTCGGGACTGATCGAAAACCTCGCCCGGCATCCTCTGGAAACCTACAGTGAGGACATCGAACGGTGGTGGAAATTATAACCCGACTATCCTTTTTTCATAGGATAATACAGTATGCACACTCGGTATAGCGAGTATAGCAGACAAAGCGGAAATCTACTTTAATCATCAGAGAGCGTCGGCTCTCCGATTTTGTTAGCGTCGGCTAACAGCAAGGTGTCCTTTTAGTAACTCAAAGGGTTTCGGGTTACTCCCGAAAATGTGTTCGCCCGAACACGGCAAGGTGTGTTCTAAGAAACAAGAAATGTGATTGTAATCTATTGAATAATAGATTTTTGAAGAAGAAGAGTATAACAATAGGTAACGATATAGAAATGAGCGAACTACTTTGGTCTGCTGTGTTTTTCCATCGCTTCAAATAACTCTATTACAAAGATATAAATAATAATCTAATTGTGTTGCTGAATAAAATATTTCTTTCTTTGTAAAATACGCTATCGTGCTAAAATTTTAAGTGCAAAAATGCAATTCGATGAATTTTGATTCACTTTTACACTTAATCATCTCATAAATAGGCATATCTTTGTGAGAAAATAAATGTATTGATATAGTAGAATTACGTAAAATTGAACATGTGTCACCTCATATAA
>JAEXFF010000414.1 GCA_023400335.1 Bacteroidota bacterium | reverse complement strand
ACTTTTGCCACAGATAAGTGGGAGTATCCTGCGTATCGTCAGTTACATCCCGCCAGAAAAAAGGATCTGTATTAGAAGCGTATTCTTTATTACCGGCACCTTTATCGGTTACAAAATCCACTCTTGAATTCAAAGTTGCTGCATAAGAAGCTTTGGGATATGCATCAGCGACCAATTTAGCCAGCTTGGATGTCGAGTCGATTTCAGTTCTGTCGTCCGGCACCTCATCCAAAAAATTATTACAACCGGTCAATAAAATAAGTCCGCCGGCAATGATATTTCTGATATATTTATTCATAATTCCATCTTTTAAATGCATTTCAATTTTATTCTTTTTCATTGTAAGGCATTTCTTTAAAAACCGATATTCAAAGCCACGGTAAACTGACGGGCAAGAGGTTGGGCCACTCCACCGGTATTGTAAAATTCCGGGTCCTGACCATTGAATTTTTTATCGGCATAAATCAACCACAAATTCGTTCCGGCAACAGTAAGGGACATCTCACTCAATATTTTTGTCTTTTCCAAAATATATTTGGGTAATCTGTAAGTCAGGGAGATGGTCTTTAAACGGATAAAATCCCCTTTTGCCACCCGAAGGCTTGTATAATTATATGCGCTATAAGCATACATACTCGACAAATTGGAAACAGTTATCGCATCCGGAATAGAAGGAACATTCGTATATTTTTCATCACCCGGTTGCATCCACCGGTCTTTAAACACTTTCGACATGGCGTCCAGTTCCGTATATTGTTTCTTAAACTGCCCGTCCAAACGAACCTTATTTCCGGCCTGGAAAGTTAAGAACACATTAACGGACAAATCCTTCCAACGGAAAGTATTCGACCATCCTCCGGTATAAGTAGGATCTACCGGTCCTTCATATTTCAAATATTTCAATTTCGTGCTCTGAAAATCGATGGTTTTAGCTATTTCTCCGTTTTGATCTAAAATCAAAGGTACTCCAGTATCCGGAGTCAATCCACAGAATTGAATAGAAAACAGACTGTTTACCGGATAACCTTCCAAATTTCCTCCGGTAGAACGTACCATACTGTTGATAGAGGGTAAATTCTTGGAATTGGTAATTTTGGTTTTTGTATATCCTAAAGTAAAATTGGATTTCCAACCCCAATCTTTTGTCCGGATCGGCGTAATGCCAATGGCAATATCGAATCCCCGGGATTCCATATCGGCATAATTTGCTTTTTTATTAATCATACCTCCGATCCCAGAAGTTTTCATCGTTGCGATCAGGTCGAAACTATTCCTTCTCCAGTAATCAAAAATCACATCCAGTCTCCGGTTAAACAATCCCAGATCAATTCCCAGATTTAATACATGTCCTTTTTCCCAGGTCAAATCGGCATTTTCCAAAGCATCCAGGTTAATTACAGATTCCTGATCACCTGCACTGGGACGATTGGTATTTCCATTGATAAATTTCGCGGAAGCGGAAGCGGAATTATTCATAGAAGCCGTCAAACCGTAAGAGGCCCTCAAAGACAATTGATCCACCCATTTTACCGGTTCCATAAAATGTTCATTACTGATATTCCATTTTCCACTGACGTTCCAGGTAGGCAACCAGCGGGCCGTCCGGCTTTTTCCCAAAGCATTGGTTCCATCATAGCGGACCGTACCGGAGAAAATATAGCGGGCATCATATCCGTAATCCGCATTATAGTAAAAGGCGACAAAACGGTCACGTGTGGTACCCATTCCATAATAAGGGAAATTACTTTCGATCATCATTTTCATAATCCGGTAGTCTACGGTTACGTTCCCTCCTTCTTCATACTGATAACCATATCCTGTATTATTAAAAGCCTGGCGGTCGGCATATTTCACCTGTATACCTCCGATCATATTCAATTCATGAAGCCCGATTTTTTTATTAAATTTCAAGGAGTTTCTGACATCATAACTGGTCAGCTGATCCTCTGTACGATTATAAAACCCCCCATAGGGCAACACGGAAACAGGTTCTGCTTCCGGATGTTCTTTGTCTTTATAGAGAAATTTATTTTTCTTCCGGATAGTGGAATTGTAATCGGCCCGGTAAGCCTCTGCCATATTGGATTTCTCCTTGATCATATGCTCCCGGTCGGATTTTACATAGCGGACAGCACCCGTAAATTCGTAGCGGAGTCCTTTTACAATTTCCCAGCCCAAATCAACCTGGGCTTTTACATCTACCATTTTCAAATGGATTGAATTATTCCTCAATTCGTGAATGATATTAAAAGGGGCATAATTACGGGTAAAAAACTCCAGATTCCCTTCTTCATCGTAACAAGTCATTGCCCGGCTGGTATTCAAAGCATAACTGAAAGGATTTATATCAAAATCCCGGTCGTAAGTTCCTTCTACTGTATTACTCCTCCTTGACAAAGCTCCGGGTGCTTTCTGATCCCGGACCGAACCGATTACCTGAAGTCCCAGATTCAAATTTTCAGCCAGTTTCAGATCATTGCGGATATTGGCGGTATAACGGCGTACTTTTGTTCCGATGCTCCAGCCTTCATCGTTCAGGAAACTCAAAGAACCGTATGTACGGCTTCTCTGATTACCTCCGGAAATACTGATAGAATGTTCCTGTTGCAAAGAATTCCGGAATAAAATCTTAAACCAATCTGTATTTGAATTTGCATAACGGCGTAAAAACTGACGGCGGGATTCGACAGTATTCGGTAATCCGAATTTTCCGGTTTCGGGATCATAAGTATTAATCAACTTATACATTTTCCCATAAATACCGGAGTTCTGATCATTTACCAGGTCAGAATTCAGAAATCCCTTTCTCTCCAGTTCAGCATAAATTGACATTTGGTCTCCCGAATTCAGAATATCGTAATCTGCATAAGAAGGCCTCAATTGAACTGTAAAATTCCCGGAATACCTTAAAATGGGACGACCTTCCGTTCCTTTTTTAGTCGACACCACAACCACGCCGTTCATCGCCCGTGCACCGTAAAGAGCAGTAGCTGCAGCATCTTTCAAAATATCGATACTTTCAATATCATTAGCATTCAGACCAGCCACAGCAGATCCCAAAAGCGTAGTCGGGTCACCACTGGTCAGTTCGTCATTACTCACACTGACAATATCTTCATGTACCACTCCGTCAATTACCCATAGCGGCTTATTTTCTCCGGACAAAGAGGTCGCACCGCGTACTCTTACCTTCGGAGCTGCTCCGAAAGTCCCCGAAACGTTTTGTATGCTCACACCTGCCACTTGTCCTTCCAGCATGCGGCTGACGTCCACAATTCCTTTTTGGGCGATATCCTCTTGCTGCAACTTCGTAGAAGAACCGGTAAAAGTAGTCTTACTGATACTCCGGTATCCGGTTACCACCACGTCCTCCAGTACCAGAGCATCGTCCTCCAGCACAACCGTCAGGGGTTTATCCGGACTTGCTGTCAGCTCCTGACTTTTCATGCCGACAAATGAAAATACCAGCACGGCCGGTTTATTAGTAGGGCTATCAATTGCAAATTTCCCGTCTAAATCGGTAGCAGTGCCGGTCGTTGTACCTTTTATGACAACACTTACACCGGGTAACGGTTCTCCTTTTGAATCCTTCACCACCCCAGTCAATTGCTTTTTTTCTACTTCTGCCATAAGCTGTTCCACAGCTTTAGACTTCGTAATAATAATCAGATTATTGGAAATCTCATACTGATATCCGTTACCGATAATTTTTTTCAGCGCCTTGTCCAATTCCTCTTCCTGAATAGAGAGAGTGACCCTCTGATCGGTATTTACACTTTTGTCGTTAAAGAAAAAATAATAATTTGTCTGATTTTCCAAGTCTTTAAAGACTTTACTGAGCAACTCGTTCTGGCAATTGACAGAAACCCGTACCACTTGTGAAAAACCCAATGCATTCACGTCGAAAATGAATGCCAACATCAAAATCAGCGTTAATCTCATAATACGCAATGTCTTTTTCAGTAATTGCCCCCGGGGGATAGCAATTAATTGCTTTTTTTTCATAAATTTGTAATTAAGATCCAACATTACCTGTTGTCCTCTTCCAAAAAACAACAGGCGGTTATCTACCGGTGATTGTTCGCACCAATCACCGGTTTCTTTTTATTATTATTCAGTTTTATTCTATGATTACTGTCTTACCATTCAGTCTAAAGCTTACGTCCACTGTCTTTTCTATGGTCCGGAAAGTTTCCTCAGGAGTTAAATTCCGGTCGATCATTCCTGTAAAAGTATATTGCTGAGCTTCCCGACTCCGGAAAAATACCGTTAAACCATACCAACGCTCCATCTGAATCATAATATTCTCCAGGGACATCTTTTTAAAAATAAACTTTCCATTCTTCCAACCGATAAAATCCCTGTAATCTACCTCCTTTACCTGTATTTTTTGTTCAGAACAACAAGCTTGCTGTCCCGGCAAAAGCCTTATTTTCTGATTTCCATCTTCTACATTGACTTTCCCTCTCACTAAAGTTGTCTCCACACCTTTCTTTTCCGGATAAGCATTAATATTAAAACGGGTTCCTACTGCTTCTACTTCCACATTTCCAACCACCACCCGGAAAGGGTGCTGCTGATCACTCTTCACTTCAAAGTAAGCCTCTCCTTCCAAAAATACCCGGCGTTCATCTCCAACAAAGGCTACGGGATACTTCAATTTGCTACAGGAATTCAGGTATACTACACTGCCGTCAGAAAGCGTCAATTGATAACTACTTCCAACAGGCATTTCTAAAACGTTATATTCCAGTTGATGAGAAACTGACGATTTTACTTCATAAGACAGGGTAGATACAGACTTGTGCCGGATAGCCACGTCCTCGTTTATCACTAGATTGACAACCGAATCCCTATGTACCCGGATTACTTTTCCATCTGCAAGTGTCAAACGAACTGCAGAATCATTTTCTACTCTTTTTTCTACTTTGACAACTTTCTGCGGAGACGGATATTTTGAACGATAAAAATAAACAGTTGCAGAAAGAATAAGTACCGGCAATAATACTGCTGCCACCCCCTGAAAAAACTGGATTCTCCTCTCTTTCTTTCCGATAGTTGCCCTTTTAACCCTTCCCCACATCCGCTCAAAATCCGGCTCAGGTGTCTGAGTCACCTGAGCCATACGCTCCAGAGCTCCGCGGATTTTAGGATCGGCTTTCAGATCCTCCTTTTCACCTTGTAAAAATTGCCATATTTGTTGAAATAATCCTTTCATCTTTTTCATGTTGGAATTTACAATTCCCCTTATTCATCGAAAAAATCATATATAATGAACCTAATAACGTAAAAAGGGTGAAAAATTTATAAAAAAAATTTCGATATTACGATAAAAAGAAGAGGAACTAACTCATCCAGAGAACATTCCTGAAAAGAAGTTTTTAACTTACGGTAAGCAATTTTTACTTGTGTCTTTACGGTATTTACAGAAACGTCCAAAGCCGAGGCCGTATCCGAATAACTCATCCCCTCCACCACAGACATAACGAATATTTTACGGCAATTTTCAGGTAAAGAAAGAATTACTTTTTTGACTTGCTCCACCCGTTCTGAGAAATCCTCCGGTGAATATTCCCCCCAAAATTGCTGTTCCCGGTTTAAATTCTCAGCATGTTTTTGTTCAATATGCTGGTGCCGGAAATAATTGAAAATATAATTCCGGACTGACTGTTTCAGATAGTACTGAATGTCATAGGCCGGATTTATTTGCCTGCGATGATTCCACAAATACACAAAACTTTCCTGTACGGCATCTTCTGCTATATCCCGGTCATTTACCAAACCCATTGCAATAAAAAACATGGCCCGGGAATAACAACGGAAAATCCGCTCAAAGGCTTTAGCATCTCCTTTAATCAAGCAAAGTATATCATCCTTAGCATCCATCCCAGATTTTACTTAATAAAAGCCCGACAAAGTATTTATGATTTTATAAGACAATTCTTTCCCCCCTGTTCAGGCTGCTCAAAACAAAATTATCCGGCAAAGTTGGTTTATTTTAGTCATAAAAATACAATTTTTCTAAATAAATATGTCTCCTAATTCAAATTTTATTCTTTTTTTAGATATTATTCTATCGAAACATCCCTTTTTGACCTGAACTTTCCAAGAACAGATTCTTTCTTTTTTCCCTTAACTCTTTATTACGGATTTGCGTATATGTTGAAAACAACATAAAAAATGAAAAAGAGAACCCAAAAAATATGGACCATTATCGCTGCTGTCCTTTTATCTGTTTTACTGTTATGGTGGCTGTTGGCAGCTACAATTATAGACGAGGACGAAGATATTCCCAATCCTGTAATTATACAACAAATAGATTAATCTGTAAAAGATATATTTTTAATCCATACCTTTACACTATCCAACTTCATTCTTTACATTAGGATGTGTAAAAGCAGTCTCATCTCCTGACTTTTAACTGAAAGTTACTGATTATTGTCAAACCGTTTCCTCTTCTAAAAATTATACAGTAATTTCGCCGTACAGGCAGAATCAATACAGGTTTATGACTTCCGGCATCCTTAATGAATTAAAGTCTGATGGAATCTGCAGGCTGAAAACGGATTTTTCCATCCAAAAGAAATGGAACAGGGGGAAGGAAATAAATTATACCCGACTGAAAACAGCAAATGAACATAACATAGAAAAATTAGCCGTTTCTTCTTCAGAAAAATATATACTACCTTATTTTTAAAAATCAGGCAGCTATACAAATCGATCTTATGGTCCTCTTCTTTCCTGGGTCAAATATAAATTTAATACCAGCGGACCGCCGCATTACTGGGGATACTTTTCTTTTCATTTTAAAAGACAAATTCCCTTCCCCAACACTGTAGGGAGAAATTTTTATCTACCTGGCAGCCGGAAGAAGGAGCACAAATCCTCCAACCGGACTTTCCTTTACAAAAAGCCCAAAGCCGGCAAACGGGACGCCGGCCTGACAACAGGAATTGACCAACAAACCGTAAAATGTATTTTTTATTACGTTGAGGGCAAGCAGTAATTGTAAGGATATTTTAAAACAGGCTGATTTTCATCCCATAAAACTTTTCCCTTAACAGGCAGGTTTGACAATAAGCTACAATAGCTTGAAATTAAACAAACATTAAAACAAAACATAAAAGGGTCCCCGAAAAATAAATCTCCGGAGCCCCTTGCTCTTTTATTCTCTCACAGAAACCTGAAAAAGGCTTTCCCCACTCCCGTTATTCGTCCTTTACACAACGCAAGCCAATCCCCACCGTCCAACGGGCATTCGCAACGCTAGCCGTTTTCAGTACCGGGCTCAGCATCAAACCTTTATTTTGAGAAACGGTGGCAGAACTGGCATCGGTAGACGACCACATATAGCCAAGAACGCCTGTGAATTTGCCATTAAACATTCGCTGTCCCCCAACAGTACATTGGAACCCGTCAGCTTCCAGGTCTTCCAGATAAACTTTGTCATCCTCCCGTTTATAAGGTTCCAAAAGTGCATTCCACTCTTCCTGGGAAGGGATATGATACCCCGGAGGACAAATTCCCCTCGCTTTTTCAGTTGCGTTTTCGCCTCCCAAAACAGTCGGCCAGTTATACAAATATCCGTAAGCTTTCACCGAATCCGCATTATTTTCCATCTTTGCATACCAAATACCGGTGTCATCAGCAGGGTCGTCAGAGACAGTCATACCTGCCGGTACATACCTGAGGTTCTCTGCCATCCAGCATCTTCCGTCTTTCATTTTGACATTTCTATATACTTCTCCCTCATAAACAAACTCAGCCTTACAAGAATTCTCTTCCTGCTTCACAATTAATTCAACGACTGCAACTCCCGCCTGAAATGTCAAAGTGGCCGTACGTGCATCTCCTTCATTGGAATTTACCGTTACCACTACAATGGAATCTCCCCGGCTTCCTTCTGTACGGCTCAAACTCATCCAACTTTCATCGGCAGAAGAAGGAGTTACTGTCCAGTCTTTGTTAGTATATACCTTCACTTCAAATTCCTCCCCGTTTTCACCGACACTCTTTTCTCCAGAAGGACTGATCTCAATCTCTGCAGGTGTACCTTTCTGAGAAACCACAAAGTATTTTCTTACTTTTTCAATACCTGTAATCACTTCATAATAAACAGAATCTTTCCGTTCATTATTCTCATTCGCTGCAATACTAAAAGTCAACTTAGTATCTCCGTCACCACTCCCGGGAACAGCACTTATCCACAAGGATTTATTTACCAATTCCCATTTTGTATTTGACATCAGATCCACTTCGAATACACTCTTTTGAAAGTCCAATTCTTTAAAAGACTCCGAAAGATTCAACACCGGAGAAGCCGTTTCATCTTCTTCGTCACAACAATAGAAGAGAACCGAAAAAGCCGCCAGTATGATGCCGTAGTAAATGGCTCTTTTCATAGTAAAGTTATTTAGTTGTTAATCATTTATTCCTGAATATTCATTTCTTCAATTAACCGTTTAGCTCCTGCATAACGGTCCACTACCCATAACACAAAACGGATATCGACGCATACACATTTGTTGTATTCCGGATGAAAATACAAATCCCCTGCCATAGACTCCCAGTTCCCGTCGTAAGCCAGACCCACCAATTCTCCTTTGGCATTCATGACCGGGCTGCCGGAATTACCACCTGTAATATCCTGGTTGGTGACAAATCCTGTATATAATTTTCCGTCCGCACCGGCATATCTTCCCCATTCACTTTTTTTCACCAATTCCAGAAAATCTTCCGGTAAATCAAATTCAGGATCCCCCTTTACGTATTTTTCAGGATACCCGGCAATTGTGGAATGAGAAGCATAGGAAACGGCATCTTTTGAAGAATATCCACCCACATTTCCGTAAGTAATTCTCATGGTAGAATTTGCATCCGGATAAACAGCTTTTCCCCGCTTCATTTCTAATAAAGCTGCAGTATATTTCGTCCTCAACTCTGCTATTTTCTGCCGGTTCTTTTCCAGGTAATCCCGCAACTCATAATTTTTATCCTGAGCAGCACGGATAATGATATAGGCCGGATCTTTAACAATATCCTTTAAACGGAGGTCTTTGTCCAACTGGGAAAACAGTTTTTCCTTATTGGCCAGAAAAGAATGCTCATAGACATAATCGGTCAATTTCTCATAATTATAACCAAATTTCTTCACCAATTGCACTATTTCTGCCGCTATAAAATCGGGATGCATATTTTCTATATACAAACGTAAAGTAGCAGCAAAAACTTTCCGGTCCACTTTTTCATTATAATCCTTAAAATAGTTCTCACACACTTTCCGGAGATTCTGACATTGGCCGCAATTTTTTTCCATTTTACAGCATTTATCTTTTTTCATCCTCCCCTCAACTGCTTTAAACCGCAGCCCTAAACGCAATATATCGGAACCATTGATCATCGCTTCTTTGTGGTAAATATCCGCTGCAATATAGGGAGCCTGAAAAGCATAACATTCCCGCAATTCCCCGACTAAATTCCCATATTTTGCCATCCGTTGCGGATCGCTTTTTATCCACTCCGT
>JAEXFF010000215.1 GCA_023400335.1 Bacteroidota bacterium | reverse complement strand
CATGCAAACCGTCCATAATCTCCCCGTTTTTAGTGATATTAGAGTACTTATTCTTTAATGCATAAGCTTCGTGTCCCAGCATCACATCCAGATGATGCTCCCCGAACTGCTGTACATAAGATAAAAGTTCGTTCACCGTATAGGAATACAGCCGGTTGGTGGATTTAGTCAATGCTCCTCCGGGAGAACTATCACTGGTATAACGGTTGTTATACGTACTGCTATTGGTATTCGAGGACTCCATGGAAGCATTTACGGTGAATTTTAAACCGTTAAACAGATACAAACTCATATAAATACGGGCATCCATAGCATCCCGCACATTGGTATAATCGTTCAGGTTCATTTCTGCCAGGGAATGCCGGCGACTCATAGCACCTTTTCCCCGGGTTCCGTCATAATCGTATTGTTTGTTTCCGCTTCCGTCCAGCAAATATTCACCGGTTTCAGGATCGTGTTTATAAACCGGATAAATCGGCCCGATCAGTCTGGAGAAATAAAAAGGATTTCCCACACCTCCCGGAAATCCCGGATTGGATTCCACTTTATTTCCGGCAATATTTACGCCGGTTGTAAACCAGTGAACCGGATAAAAATTCACATTGACACGGGCATTGTACCTGTTCATGGTGGCCCGTTTCATATATCCGTCATCTTTCAGATACCCCAGCGATACATAAGTATCAGAACGGTCGTTTTTAATACTGTAGGAGAAATTATATTCACTCCTGTATCCCAACCGCTCTGCTTTACCAAACCAGTCCATATCATCTCCCCACAATAAAGTGGTCGCATTCGGATTCAGCTTGCCATCCAAACCGACAACTTCCGTATCTCCCACTCCTTTGAAAGGATTATACATCAGGTAAGAACTGACAAGGGTATTAGAAGCCCATTCCGCTGCCTCCTGTCCGTCTCCGCCCTGGTATCCGTAAGAGTAATAGTGATTTTTCAACATCTCCCATTGCAAAGGATAATATTCCCATACATTCACTCTTTCATATTCCCGGATTCCCCGGCTGGAAAATCCCTGACTGATGTTGAGGTTGATGGTATTTCCGTTCTTTTTGGCTTTTTTCGTAGTAATCAATACGACTCCATTTCCTGCACTGGACCCATATAAAGAAGCGGAAGCAGCATCTTTCAGAATACTGATCGATTCGATGTCATTTACATTCAAATCCCCGGTACTACGGTTAAAAATAGCACCGTCTACCACGTAGATGGGAGCATTGGAAGCATTTACCGAACTGAATCCGCGGATCCGGATATCGGGAACCGTACCGGGTTTGCCACTGGCACCGGCCATTTGTACTCCGGATATATTCCCTTCCAAAGCCGCTATCGGATTGGATAAAGGACGGGTCTCGAACTCATCGGAACGAAGTGCAGAAACAGCACCTGTCAAAGCATTCTTTTTCTGTGTCCCATAAGCCACGACGACTACCTCTTCGATTAAAGCAGCCTCGCTTTTCATATACACCTTTATATTCTTTTCTATCCGGACTTCCTGCATTTGATAGCCCACATAGGAAATGATCAAAGTCGTTGCAGAAGCCGGAACATCCAATTTGAAATGCCCTTTTTTATCCGTGATGGTTCCGATAGTGGTATTTTTTACCAGAATGGTTACATCAGCCAAGGGCTGATTATCTTCTTCTGCCAGCACAGTACCTTTTACCGTAATATTCTGTGCCATCAACAGTTTTATCGCGAAGACGAAAAACAGTGTAGATAATAATAGTCTTTTTTTCATAGAAGTCTGTTTAAAGTTAGTAAATTCCCGGTACACCGGATAAGGGTTAACGGAAAGGAAAGAGTACGGAAGGAAGTCCTTCCCCTTCCCCCTCCGTCAATCGTAGATAGAGTTTTCCGACTATATTTGTCTAACTGTATGCCTGAACCGCTTATTAATTATAACATTCAGTTACATCATAATTGAATTTTTTGAATCCATCCACCAGTTTTTCAACACTACTGATTTTTGAATCATAAGCGATACAAACAACTTTAGTCGACAAACAGACCGTTACTTCTTTTACACCGGGTTCGGCTCCTATTTTTTCTTTTACCATCCTCGCACATCCTCCACAATTCATCTGATTGGCCTTAAAGAAAACATAAGCCATATTTTCTTCCGGATAATACTGTGTAACTGCATATTCAAATTTCTGAAAACCTTCTTTCAATTTATCCACATTTGTTATTGTAGGATCGTATTCAATTTTCACAGATTTAGTCGGCAGATCACACACCACTTTTTTAACACCTGCTTCATTTTTCATATTATTCTGAACTTTAGCTACACATCCCCCGCATCCCATCTGTGCTGCCTTAAAGCAAACCGTAGCCAGCCCTTCTGCCGGTTTTTCACAGCAACTACCTGTCGATTTTAAAGAATTTTCTCCTGTTGCAGACGTTCCTCCCTCATAAACAGTAGCCACATAATCAATTTTCTTGAAACCGGCAATCAACTGAGCTACAGTTGTCTTATCGGAATCGTACTTGATTGTCACTGTTTTATCCTCCAAATTGGTCTGTATATCTTTCACCCCTTTCTCAAAACGGAGATTCGATTTAATCCGGTCTTCACAATTTGCACAATGCATTTCAGGACTGGTTTTAAACACCACGGTTTTGATTTCTTTGGCCATACATGACACTGTAAACATCAGCAGCACAGCCAATACACTAAAATTTTTCACTGTTTTCATAATCTAAAATTAAAAGTTAATAAACTATATATTTACTCTGACACCCATATAATAGATGGAACCGTGTACGGGTCCCCAAATCATCGTAGAATCGAAATGATCACTCCAGGGATGTTCCGCACCTATAATCGGATTCTTTTGTTTGAAATTCGTCATATTTTCTCCACCGATATAGACAGACCAGTGTTTGAAGAAGCGGGAAACCTGTGCACTGAGTTGACGGTAAGAATGATAATTTGCCTCCCAGGAAGCCGTTCCATCTTCTAACCTATAAGGAGCCGGCATACGTCCGCCACCATTAAACTGCAATGTGACATCGAACTGCCATTTATCCAAAGGAGTTTTGTAAGTTGCTGTCAGCAAAGCTTTATACCGCCCGGTAAGCGGCTTTTTCATCAGTTTTTCGTGAATCGTCGTCTGTACATCGGTCAGACGATAAGCCCCCATCAGATTAAATCCCCGGAAAAAGGGATAGTTCACTTCTACCTGAAAAGTATGGGAATACGATTTTCCATCCAGATTGGCAAAATGTATCTGATGCGGATCGGAATCCAGATCTACCACTAACTGATTCTGAAAACGGGTATAGTAATACTCTGCGTTAATATTCAAAGTATGTCCGAAAAGAGGAATATAAGTAGCCATACTGGCTCCGTAATTCCAGGCTTCTTCCTGTTTTAAGTGATCGTCAATGATGACTTTACGCCCGCTGGCCAATAAGAAATTGTTTTCAGCCAGTACGTGATTGGTGCGGTATCCTTTACCTACAGAAAACCGGAAATTAATAATCTCATTCGGGTTGTATTTCAAATGGGCACGGGGAGTTACGAAAAAGCCATATTCACTACTGTGATCGGCCCGAATTCCTCCCATTAAAACGATTTTATCATTCCAATTAAAAGTATACTGTACATAAGCACCCGGAACCGTTTCTTTTTCCTTAGCCGTAATTCCCCCTTCATCAGTATTATTCGTCAGGCGATAATCCTGATCGTAATAGTCATGATTCAGGCTCAGACCGGTGGAAATATTATGTTCCTTCGTGATATTCGACTCAAACATCAGGGAAGCATAAAGATTCTTTTGGTTTACATTATAGAATTTATGCCCATACAGCGCGTCCAATTGGTGGATAGAACCGGAAAGGATCAAAGCAACATTGGTACTTTTCTCTTTATTAAAAATATAGGCATTTTTTGTAAAAGCTTCATAACGCTTTGTCTTCAAACCGATGGTATAAAGCTCCCCTTCCGGCACGGCAGCATCCCCGTGAACATGGGTAGATTGTCCGCTGCTTCTGTCCTCTTTCAATGCTTTGACAGCAGCCTGGAAGACATAATGATCGCCCATCCAGGCCCAGCGGTTCTGAATATTGTACTGTTCTATCCTGGGCATGTCCAAAAAACCATCCCCATTGTCGTCATGTGTTTTTGTTTCATTTTCATAATGCGCTAATACGGAAGTACTCAGTCTTTTATTAATATGCACATTCCCATCGATATTTCCCTCATACCTTTCCTTATGATTTGCAAAAACGTTCAGATATAAGTGATTTTCAGGAACCTGTGGCTTTTTAAACTCTATATTAATCTGACCGGTAATGGATTCATAACCGTTTTTCACTGAAGAGCTCCCTTTGGAAACCTGGATGCTCTGCATCCAGGGTCCCGGCACATAACCCAAAGAGAAAGGAGCGGCAGCCCCCCGGTAATTCGGGAAGTTTTCCGTCAGCATTTGTACATACGTTCCCGACAAGCCCAACAGCCTGATTTGTTTGGCTCCGGTAGCTGCATCCGAATAACTGACGTCAACTGAAGGATTGGTTGTAAAACTCTCCCCTAAGTTGCAACAGGCTGCCCGCAATAATTCGCTACTGGAAATCATTTCTTCATTCAACACACTGGAACGAACTTTAATCAGTCCTAATTTTCGAGCGACTACAGTAGACTCTTCCAACATTACACCTTCTTTTAATACAAAATTCACCGTTGCATTTTTACCTTTTACGATAATTGTATCATTTACGTAGCCAATAAAACTGGCTATCAACATATTTGATTCTGACGATTTTTTAATGGAAAAAGAACCGTCTTCAGTTGTACTTGTCCCCTCTGTGGCCCCTAACCAAAAAACATTAGCCATAAAAATGGGATTCCCTTTTGTGTCCTTTACCGTTCCCTTTACCTGAGCATAAGACGGCATAACAAGACATATAAAAAAAACTATACTTAAAAATCTCATTTGAATTTTCTTTTAAATGGATATTTCTATCTAACAATTTCGGATAAAGACAGAGCACAATATTTTTATCCTATTGAAAATCAACAAGGAAATCCGTGATTATTCAGTAAATCCCTGTCATACACCACTCGAACTGTCTTCCGGAGCTTCACCAAAACTCCATCCGAATATTTTATAGAATGCCGGATGCGATATAAAATAACGCACCGCATCTTCTACCAGACAAAATGTCATTCTATCCTCTGTACTCTTCCTACAAATGGACGTTACATAAAAAAACAGGAATCAAATCAGCAGTACGCATATCTTATGCAGATAACCCCGTGGCAGTGGAGCTGCCGTATTGTAATAGAGAAGATTTTGCTGCCTTTCGGGCAAAGCTGAAGTTAAAATAGAAATATACGGATCATAACAGAACTGAACCGTAGAAAAATATATATGATCTAAACTAAGAGATTCAGCTAAAGTAGGCATCTCTAGCTTATGAACTTTCATCGTAGCACATCCCGTGCTCCCGCAAGAATGAGAAGAATCTTCCTTTCCCGTTCCCTGCTCCCCGCAAGCACAACAACCCCCTTCATCACAGGAACAATCCCCCACCCCACAAACACAACTTCCGTCATTATAAACACCCGTTTCTACCCGTACAAAAATATTGTTCGTGGATTTGGCACATTTAATACACCGATAAAGAATACGGGTCTGCCCTACCCCCAACAATATTATCTGAGTCGATAAAAAAACAACTAATATGTATCTACAAAGTTTCATGGGGTATTCAAACTTTAGATTATCGGTTGTTGCAAATCTAATATATTTTTTTAATTATACAAACTTTTTATAAATAAAAAACAAAATTTTAATTAAAAAGATGAAGGATTAAAAGATTATTGCTTCTTGACAGAAACGGATTAAAGGAACTTTTGTTCCGCATTTATCCCTTCGTCAGAACCGAAGGTTCCGAATCAGAGAGGCGGGTGACGAGCGTTAATCCAAAGATAACGGG
>JAEXFF010000153.1 GCA_023400335.1 Bacteroidota bacterium | reverse complement strand
ATATTATGCAGGTCTGTGTTATTTATACACCGGAGATTACAAAAATGCCATTCAATATCTGGAAAAATTTTCTTCAGATGATTTATTACTATCCAATATGGCTATAGCAAATATCGGAGATGCTTATATGCAATTGGGAGATTATAAGAAAGCTGTTGAATACTATAAAAAAGCCAGTACATCCAAAATAAATAATTTTTCAACTCCTCTCTTTTTAATGAAGAATGCTTCTGCTTATGAGAAAGCCGGGGATTATGCTTCTGCTCTGAAAATCTACGAACAGATTGAAAAAGAATTTCCGAATACTCCGGAAGCCCGGGATATTGAAAAATACATTGTCAAAGCACAAATGAATTTAAAAAAATAAAATACTGAAGAGTAATAAAAAACTGCCAAAATTGTTTTGGCAGTTTTTTTATATCCCCCCTTTTCCTATTTCCAAAAAAGAAGCCGTCTGAAACTCAGACGGCCCTCTTAGAGAGAATATAAATTATTTTACTTCCCATGTGTCTCCACTGTTCAACAGGTCTTCCATACAATGGATCCTGGATATTTTCTTAACTTCCTCTATTTGATCATCCAATGCTTCGTCATAGGTATGCGCTTCCACATCCCGGATAACTCCAAAAACAACAGGAAATTCAGGAGCTTTCATATTGACCAGCATCCAGTGCAAGAATGGATTGGGATCATGAGCATCGTGAACCAGAATATCGTTTTCGGTAATTCCGTCTTTCCCGATTTCCACTACCTTCAATTTTCCGCTCTTATCAAATATCAATCCTTTGTCTTTATTTTTTCCGAAGATCATCGGCATTCCATGATGCAAAATCAACTGACGGTCTTCCCGGACGTCCTTATCTGTAATTGCAGCATGGGCTCCATCGGCAAAAATCACGCAATTTTGCAACACTTCCACAACAGATGTCCCTTTATGTCTGACAGCTGTTTCCAATACCTCAGCTGTCAAAGCCACATTGGTATCCAGAGAACGGGCAAAAAACTTACTCTGGGCACCGATAGCCAACTCTCCCGGATTAAAGGGATGCTCTATCGTCCCGTAAGGAGAAGTTTTCGTTTTAGTACCCAATTTAGTTGTAGGGGAATACTGACCTTTGGTCAATCCGTAAATTTCATTATTAAACAACAATAATGTCATATCTACATTTCTCCGGATGACATGTATAAAATGATTACCCCCAATAGCCAGGGCATCTCCATCCCCGGAAATCTGCAGTATATTCAGTTTCCGGTTGGCATTCTTAGCTCCGGAAGCAATAGCAGCCGCACGACCGTGTATAGTATGAAAACCATACGTATTCATATAATAAGGGAAACGGGAGGAACATCCGATACCGGAAATAACAGCCCAGGATTCTTTCGGATAACCTAATTCTGCCATTGCTTTCCATACGGCATTAATGATCCCGTGATCACCGCAACCAGGACACCAACGGATTTCCTGATCGCTTTTAAAATCTTTCGGAGTATATTTTAATTCTTCTGACATAGCTTTAAAATTGAAAATTGAAACATCAGTAAGTGTAAACTTCCTTTTTTCAATTATTTATCATTTATCAATTTATTAACTTCTTCTTTAATTTCAAGCATTGTGAAGGGTAACCCTGCCACTTTATTGTATTGCTGATAAGTAAATTCAGGATATTTACTTCTCAAATAAGAAGCAAACTGCCCCAGGTTCAATTCACACACCAATATTTTCCTGAACTTTGCAAATACATCCCGGGTATTTTTAGGTAACGGATTGATGTAATTGAAATGAGCCAAACTTACATCTTTACCCTCTTTCCGCAATTCCTTTACAGCCGAAAATAAATGTCCGTAAGTTCCACCCCATCCCACAACCAATATTTCTCCGCCTTCCTGACTTCCATACACTTCCTGCTGGGGAATATAATTGGCAATGCGAGCCACTTTTTCCTGCCGGAGGTCGGTCATCACCTGATGATTTTCAGGAACGTAACTGATTGTTCCGGTGATATTCATCTTTTCCAATCCTCCTATGCGGTGCTCCAGTCCTTTCGTCCCCGGTACAGCCCACGTTCTGGCCAAAGTCTCCGGGTCACGGGCATACGGCTGGTAATTATCACCTTCTTTAGCACGTCTGATTTTGATTTCCGGTAATTTAGCCATAGAAGGAATCAACCAAGGCTGAGCTCCGTTAGCTAAAAATCCGTCCGTCAATAAAATAACCGGAGTCATATGCTCTAAAGCGATCTTACCGGCAATAAAAGCGTAGTCGAAACAATTCCCTGAAGTACTGGCAGCAATAACAGGCATAGGACTCTCTCCATTCCTCCCATATAAAGCCTGCATTAAATCGGACTGCTCCGTTTTTGTCGGCAAACCGGTAGAAGGACCTCCCCGCTGCACATCTACAATGACTAAAGGCAATTCAGCCATAACAGCCAAACCGCAAGCTTCAGATTTCAATGCCAGTCCGGGACCGGAAGTAGTAGTTACAGCAAAATTACCTGCATAACTGGCTCCGATAGCCGTACATATCCCTCCGATTTCATCCTCTGCCTGATATGTTTTTGCCCCTAAATCCCGTCTTAAAGCCAACTCTTGTAAAATATCCGTAGCCGGAGTAATCGGATAAGATCCGCAGAACAAAGGCAAACCTGCTTTTTCAGCAGCAGCCAATAACCCCCAAGCCGTAGCTTTATTTCCAGTGATGGTCCGGTATTTCCCTTTTTCAATATGAGCCGGAGCTACCTTAAAATGCACAGCCAAAGCGTGCACATTTGCCGCATAATTATAACCGGCCCGCAGCACTAATTTATTGGCAGAAGCAATATTCGGCTTTTTAGCAAACTTCATATCAAAAAATGCCTCCGTATGCTCTACAGAACGTTCGAACATCCAATAAGTCATACCCAAAGCAAACATATTTTTGCAACGAAGTACCGATTTTTGATCCAATCCGGTTTCCTTTAAAGCCTCAATAGTTAATTTGGTAATATTGACGGCAATGACATTATAATCATTCAAAGAATGATCCGTCAACGGATTAGAGGTATAACCGGCTCTTTCCAGATGTTTATCTGTAAAAGCATCCGTATCCACAATAATCGTACCCGCCTTTTTAGCCCAGCGTAAATTCGCTTTTAAAGCTGCCGGATTCATAGCCACCAATACATCCGCGAAATCCCCCGGAGTCGTAATGTGTTCTTCACCAATATGAACCTGAAATCCGGATACACCTCCGACTGTCCCTTGCGGAGCCCGGATCTCTGCGGGATAATCCGGGAATGTTGACACATCATTCCCAAACAATGCAGCAGTATCTGAGAACTGCTGCCCGGTTAACTGCATCCCGTCTCCGGAATCCCCTGAAAAACGGATGACAACATCTTGTTTTTCGATAACTTCTGTCTCTTGATTCATGACAAAATAATCTTCCTTTAAATTTTTAATTATTTTTATTTGTTTTCAGAGAAAATTTTATGTTGTAAAACATGGTATAGGTAGCGAATCGTGGAGACTAAACAAGTTTAAACCGAACAATTTTTCCCCTCATATAAGTGGCTTTATATCAATAATTCTGCAAACGTTTCCCCCGTTTTTTTGAGGTTATAAAATATACTCATTCTAAATAACTACTGAAATAACAGCTTTTTTTTGCAAAACCAATGCTTACGTTTGCGGAATTATTACATAAGACTCTATTTTTGATTACAGATTATTACTTATACTACTTTTTTACCTCTCATCAGAAAGGAAAATTTTCTCTTTCCCTGTCACAAGTTTTTTTCATTTTCGTATGACAAATAAAAAAGGGATTTATGAAGAAAATTTTCTTTCTATTCATTTTATGCTTGAGTTTAGGAGCTTGCCACCACTCTGTCACTTCACTGAATGCTCCGGATCCGGAAGAACAATTTCTCATTGTCCGTAATCAGGTAGGACCTGTAAAAAAAGGAATGACCATCAAGCAATTGCTTTCCTTACTTCCTGACGATCAGACCAAAAAATTAGCCAGCCGTTCAGAATTATCCTCGGAAACGGCCAATAATTATTATATTTATGACGATAGCACCCGTCTGTTATTTATTGTCAGTCCCCGTCGTAAAAATGACGAAACTTCCCGTATCAGTCAGGTAATTATCAAAGATCCCCGCTTCAGAACCCCTTCCGGAATCGGATTGAATTCAACAGTAGGAGAGATCCGACACGCTTATCCTGAAAGTAAGATTGTCCCTTCTGTAAACAATATTATTTTATATATCCGGGAACTGGATGCCAATTTTGAATTGGATAAGCTTCATCTTTCCCCAACGATCTGGAATGATACAACAGGTAATATCGAAATCGATAGTATTCCTCCCTCTACCCATATCACCGATCTGACGATCGTCTGGACTTACGATGCCAGTAACATTACCGATAAATTATTCTGGGACGACCTGATTCACCATCTTATCAACTGGATTGTCACGCAGGTTCCGGCTATTCTCTTACTTATCGTAATCTTTATCGCCTTATTGCGGCTTCTCCGCTATATTGTCAAACGGATCCGGAAATCGGCCACAAAACGTCTCCAAAAACTGAAACAGGACGATTCTGAAGGATTAAAACGCATTAATACAATTGCAGAAATTACGTACGGCATCGGAAGAATCTTTTTGTGGACTATTTTTATTTTGATGTTATTGGAAAAATTCAATATTAATATTGCTCCTATTCTGGCAAGTGCCGGGATCGTAGGACTAGCTGTGGGATTTGGCGCCCAGGAATTGGTCCGCGATTTTATTTCCGGCTTTTTTATGTTATTGGAAGACCAAATCCGGGAAGGGGATGTCGCTATCATTAACGGGACCGGCGGCACAGTCGAAAAGATTGAACTCCGGACGACTACTCTCCGGGACGCTTCCGGGGTCGTCCATATCTTCCAAAACGGGAAAATCAACTCCCTTTCCAACATGACAAAAGAATGGTCGGCTATGGTAGTTGAAATCCGCATTGCATATAAGGAAGATACGGACCAGGTAAATGCCGTATTAAAAGCTGTGGGAGAAGAGATGAAAAAGGACCCGGACTTCGGCCCGAATATTTTGAGTGTAGACCTTTGGGGAGTAGACGAATTTGCAGAGAACGGAGTCATTCTAAAAGTGAAACTGACAACCAAAGCCGGTCAGCAATGGAGTATCAGCCGGGAATTCCGCCGCCGCGTTAAGCAAGCTTTCGAAATTCACCACATTGAAATCCCTGTGCCACACCTTAGTTTGTATGCAGGAGAAACGACAAAACCCATGCCTATTATTTTAACAAAAGAGGAAACCGAAGGTAAAAAATAAAAACAGACATAAAAATTTATTTTAAATTGCTTTCCTTTTCTTTTTACTTATTATCTTTATTCTGTATTTGTATTTTAAATCGTTTTACCGATTATGGCTCGCTTTCTAAAAAATAAATCAGAATCGCAAGGAGCCGCTCCAGGGTCACTGATATTTATCGGACGAAGGAAAATGAAAAATCCTTTGCTAAGAGTTGTACAATACAACAATGAAAGCCTGACAGAAGAAAACCTCCAATCCCCTGCAAACATTGAAAAATACATAGCAGACGATCAGGTCACCTGGATTTCCCTCTACGGGCTTCACAATACAAAATATATCGAACAAATCGGTAAAACATTTGAAGTCCCTTCGCTTATATTGGAAGATATCTTAAATACAGATGAACGTCCGAAACTCGCAGAAGATGAAAAACACATTTTTATCATTTTAAAAGCTTTGTATTATGATCCGGAAATTCAGAAAATCCGAATCGACCAAATTTCTTTCATACTGGGTAAAAACTATCTGATATCCCTTCAGGAATCAGCCTATCCCTACTTCCAGGATATAGACAAGCGACTGGCTTCCGGACTCTCAAAGATTCGTTCCTATAGTCCGGATTACCTCTGTTATGCTTTAATGGATACGCTGGTAGACGGCTATATCTTAACAATTGAGAAGCTGGGAAGTAATATAGAAGCTCAGGAAAAACAGCTCCTTACTTCCGACAAAAAAATCATAGAAGATATTTACCGCTATAAAACAGAGTTATCCTACATCCGCAAAAACATACGCCCCGTCAAAGAAGTAATGACCCGTTTTATGACATCCGACTCAGACCTGATTAACAACAGGACTTTCAATTACCTGAAAGATCTGGACAGCCTTGTTACCCAAGCCCTGGAAGCAATTGAAATTTATTATATGATGGTCGCAGACCAACAAAATATTTACAACAGTAATATAAGCAATAATGTCAATGACGTCATGAAGATACTTACGATCTTCTCCGCCATTTTTATTCCCCTCACTTTCATTGTTGGAGTATACGGAATGAACTTTGAATATATGCCTGCCCTGAAATATCACTGGGGTTATTTTGTATTATGGGCAGTTATGCTAGCCATTGTCGTTATTATGTTGCTGTTTTTTAAAAGGAAAAAATGGATATAATTTAATGGAAAGGGCAGGAAAGCAGCATGAGTGATTTGTGTGTGTTATTTCAGGAAAGATAACCGCTTCCCTTGCCCTTATCTTCAATATATCGTAATCGTTCTATCCGCGCCAAAATCCCTCCCCCGCTCTTTTTCTTTCTTCAGGTTTTCCCTATTATTTCCAGCGAAAAGAGATAAAATCTTTTAAAATATTTTTCACGCAAAAAACGTGGACCCGCCGCTTGTTTATAGTGAGGCTCCGCCAGGTGCCCAAACACAAACACAGACAACAACGTCCACGCATATAGGAATATAGCATTATTCCCGTGTTTTTCAGAAATCTGGCGGATTTCACTATAAGAATAATAAGTGATAAACTGGTCATTTTAGAAAAGCTTGAAAAGCTTCCTAACGACACAAATATATACTAAAATTTTCAAAATAGAACCAACTACCCTCCCAATTTTACAAAATTGGATTAAAAAATTTCAATATTTTTCTAAAAAAACGTGGATTCGTATTTATTTGAGAAAAAGCCCCGCCAGAAGCCCAGATACAAATAAACACAAGAATCCACGTCTAACGTAAATATCTCTCGTATTTATTCCTGTATCTTTTAAATCTGGCGGATTTTTTCTCAAGAATAAATATAAATCTTTTTATAATATTCAATCTACACCTGCATCCTACACATTGCAAAGATAAAATAACTTTTCTGAATTTAAAAAGAGTTTATTTATAGTTGAATTATTATTAAACGGCAAGTATTTATAAAGTTTTTCCACTCTTTACCTGCTTATAGAAGCAAAAATTATTTAAGTCCCCTTTTCTTTCATCAGCTATTCCCTTTTATTACCAATGATTCGGAAAAACTTTTACCATATAGTATGGATCAATCCGGACCATAAAAAGAGCTGCCATTATTTGTCTGACAGCTCTCCTCTAAAATAGCTTTCTCCTCATCAACACCGGTTAACCGTTGTTTGAGGAACCGTTTCTTCTTTTATATATTCCCCCGATTCGCTGTAATATACAGTAACTTTTATCTCTTCTTTTTTCAATACCAATTTGTAATCATTGTTACTTCCTTTATAAGCTGCATCTATGGTATAACCAGCATATTTCGCAGCAACAGCCTTTGTAACGGCCTCCGGAAGGGCGCTCACTTCTACCTGTGTATACGCACTTTGTTCCTGAACAAAATAAACGCTCTGCAAAGGAACGTCTTTTTTCAGCGTATCTTCTATAATCGTATCCCTTGAAATACCTGGTTCACCCATAGCATGTACAGCAGCCGAAGCCTGAATAGAAAATAAACCCAACGCTGTCGTTACCAATACATTCATTACTACATTTTTCATGACTTTAAATTTTAATGTTCAACAATTTTTCTTTCAAAATGTGATCACCCCTGCTTCCGGATATTCTTCCTGAAAAATGTATACCAAACGGCAAGATTAAAAACACCGCTTATTTTATAATACTGATAAAGAAAGAAATAGTTCTTTTTAACGCCATGAAGGAAGAAAAAAATTGTAGAATTTTGTAGAAATCCCCCGCACTGAAGGGGAATTTATCTACAATTTTAAACCGGAATAGAATAAAATTTAAGTATTAATACACTGATTAACAACAAACAACAACTTAAACAGATATTAAATAAACATTTAATATGTTTACAAAAAAGAAAATAGCTAAAAAGAGTGAAGGTATTTTGTAAAATCTCCAAAAAGAAAAAGAATATTTTTGAAAATTCAAGGAAAGTTTTTGAAAAGAAAAAAGAAAAGCCGTCCTATTTTTCATAGAACGGCTTTATTTTTGGTAAAAGATTCTTTACTTACTGAACTTTTTTCCACAGAATTTAGCATCTTTCCCCAATTGTTCCTCAATCCGTAATAACTGATTATATTTTGCCATACGGTCGGAACGGCTCATAGAACCGGTTTTGATTTGTCCGGAATTGGTAGCTACGGCAATATCAGCAATAGTAGCATCTTCTGTTTCCCCTGACCGATGGGAAGTAACGGTTGTATACCCTGCCCGTTGGGCCATTTCAATAGCATCCAGGGTTTCTGTCAAAGTACCGATTTGATTTACTTTGATCAGAATAGAATTGGCACAACCTAATTCGATCCCCTTTTGCAAATATTCTACATTTGTTACAAATAAATCGTCTCCCACTAACTGACAGCGATCTCCTATTTTAGCTGTAAGCATTTCCCAGCCGTCCCAATCATTTTCTGCCATTCCATCCTCAATAGAATCAATCGGATATTTGGAAATCAGTTCTTCCAGATAAAGAACCTGTTCTGCAGAAGTACGACGGGCTCCGTGTGAACCTTCAAATTTAGTATAATCGTACATTCCATCTTTATAAAATTCCGAAGAAGCACAATCCAATCCGATCATTACATCTTTTCCAGGTTTATAGCCTGCTTTTTCTATCGCTTTCATAATAGCATCCAAAGCATCTTCCGTTCCATCCAGAGCAGGAGCAAATCCTCCCTCATCACCGACAGCAGTACTCAATCCTCTTTCATGCAACACTTTTTTCAGTGTATGAAATACCTCTGCTCCCATCCGTAAAGCTTCTTTAAAGCAAGTTGCACCGATAGGCCGGATCATAAATTCCTGAAAAGCAATAGGAGCATCCGAATGAGATCCGCCGTTAATAATATTCATCATCGGCACAGGCAATAATTTCGCATTACATCCTCCGATATACCGATATAAAGGAATTTCCAATACATTAGCAGCAGCCTTTGCACAAGCCAAAGACACTCCCAACATAGCATTGGCGCCTAAATTACACTTAGTCTTTGTCCCATCCAGTTCAATAAGCGTCCGGTCAATACCTACCTGGTCCATTACATCCATTCCCAATAATGCATCGGAAATAACGGTATTTACATTCTCTACAGCTTTTAAAACCCCTTTTCCCATATACCGTGATTTATCTCCGTCCCTCAGTTCCAATGCCTCATTCTCACCGGTTGAAGCCCCAGACGGCACAGCAGCTCTTCCCATTACACCCGATTCCAGTATAACATCTACTTCCACAGTAGGATTACCACGAGAGTCTAAAATCTCCCGGCCAACAATTTCTACAATATGTGTCATAATTTTTTATATTTTTAAATTTAACGCTATTTTATTCTTCGAAGTTACGACAAAAGAATGAAAAGTAGAAAAAGAAAAGCAAAAAAATAAAAATCAGCTATTAAAAATATTATTTCATAGAAATACTCTATATATATCAAACTCAGGAATACTCTTTTTCCTATACTTCGATTTTACAAATTTTTTTCCAAACCCGGATTACACGCCCGATACTCCTAATCCCGAACAACCAAACAATAAAAATTCCTCCCCTATTACTTTAGAAGAACAGGAGAGGAAAATAAAAATGTTTATTCCGAAAGCTTCTCTTTACGAAGAACCCTTTCTAAACCCCAATACAGATCATCCGGGTTCTCCCGAAACTCTACCTGTAAGCTGGAATCTCTATCTACCATACAAGTATCTCTTTTATTGAAGATAAAATAATAAC
>JAEXFF010000042.1 GCA_023400335.1 Bacteroidota bacterium | reverse complement strand
CCTGGTCCAAACACGGAATCCATATGCTTTCTACATGCTTAGCTTTTTATTGGTTTTCGACGATGGTCCGGAAAAAAGCACCCAAGCCATCGCTTAGCTTCTGAATTTTCGCCTTTCGCCCGAAGCCGGCTCAGACTAACCTTATATTGACTGCACCCCGTATGCCGGCCGGAATAAGGTGAAACCACCGGCGGGATGTCTTGTCTCCGTTCCTTGAACAGAGATTAAGCCACCTCTACTATGCTTCGATTAGGCAGCAAGAGCGTAATTTTCTTCGCCAATTAAAATTTTGTGTCCGGGATTTACGGGCCGTTTCACTGCTCCCGACATGCTTACATACCTATTCTTCATGCTGTCAAAGCCATGTCTGCCCCTCTTTGGTATGGACTGCAAAGATAACTATTCGGAAAGAGAAAGGAAAGGTTTTTATTAAAAAACAAAAGGAAATAGTAAGATTTTCGGGAAAGAAGCAGAAGGATATGCTATTTTTTGTAATTTAGGACAAATTTTTGAAAATGAATCTGGAGACTTTTCATTGGTTTTTGATCGTCATGGCCGGAATAGCTGTGGTAGTCTTTATTGCCCTCTATTATGTAAAAGCAGGCTACGGTATATTTTTTGATAAAAAATGGGGTATAGCTGTCAATAATAAAGTGGGCTGGCTGTTGATGGAGGCTCCTGTATTTTTAGTAATGCTGGGGTATTGGTATTTTTCTGACCGGCGTTTTGAATGTGTGCCGCTGATATTTTTTCTATTTTTTGAAATGCATTATTTTCAGCGTTCTTTTATTTATCCTTTTTTGCTGAAAGGAAAAAGCAAAATGCCGGTTGGTATTATGAGCATGGGGATTTTTTTCAATGTTTTAAATGGGACCATGCAGGGAGAATGGATTTTTTATCTTTCTCCTTTGGATCGGTATACTCCCGGCTGGTTGGGGACCCCTCAGTTTATAATGGGTAGTCTGTTGTTTTTTGCAGGGATGGCCATCAATATACATTCTGACTATATTATCCGGCATTTGAGGAAGCCTGGGGATATGGGCCATTATTTGCCTCAGGGTGGTTTTTTCCGTTATGTAACTTCGGCTAATTATTTTGGAGAGATAGTGGAATGGTGTGGATTTGCCGTATTAACCTGGTCGTGGGCCGGGGCGGTTTTTGCCTGGTGGACTGCAGCTAATCTGATACCCCGGGCCGATCGGATTTACCAGAGGTATAAGGAAATGTTTGGGGAAGAAGTAGGAAAAAAGAAGCGGGTTATCCCTTTTATATATTGATAAAACGATACAAAAATATATGGATTCAAAATTATTTACGCCGGCTAAAATCGGCCCGTTGACTTTGCGTAACCGGACGATACGTGCTGCTGCATTTGAGGGAATGTGTCCCGGAAATGCACCTTCGGATATGTTATTTGATTATCATCGGTCGGTGGCTGCCGGTGGAATAGGTATGACCACTTTGGCTTATGCAGCAGTCGTACGGAGTGGGTTATCTTTTCCGCATCAGTTGTGGCTGCGGCCTGAAATTATTCCCGGTTTACGGAAAATTACGGATGCCATTCACAAAGAAGGAGCTGCGGCTTCTATTCAGATTGGGCATTGCGGGAATATGTCCCACCGGAGTCAGGCCGGTTGCCGTCCTCTGTCAGCTTCGGGAGGAATAAATATTTATTCCCCCACCTTAGTACGGGGAATGCGGAAAGGAGAGGTATACGATATGGCCCGCTCTTTCGGGGAAGCCGTTCGCTTAGTAAAAGAAGCGGGTTTTGATGCAGTAGAAGTTCATGCCGGCCACGGTTATTTAATCAGTCAGTTTTTATCTCCTTATACCAATCATCGCAAAGATGAGTTTGGAGGGACTTTGGAAAACCGCATGCGTTTTATGAAAATGGTGATGGGGGAAGTGCTGCAAACTGCCGGAGGCGACTTGGCTGTATTGGTGAAAATGAATATGCGGGATGGGTTTAAGGGAGGAATGGAGTTGGAAGAGACCCTGGAAGTAGGGCGTACTTTGGAAAAAGAGGGTGTTCATGCTTTAATTCTGAGTGGAGGATTTGTGAGCAAGGCTCCGATGTATGTGATGCGGGGAAAGATGCCTTTGTATACGATGACTCACTATATGAAATGCTGGTGGTTAAAATGGGGAGTCAGGGCTGTGGGACGGTTTATGATTCCGGATGCTCCTTTCGAGGAGGCTTATTTTTTACCGGATGCTTTGAAATTCCGGGAAAATTTGAAATTACCCTTGGTATATGTAGGTGGTTTGGTTTCCCGGGAGAAAATAGACGAAGTGCTGGATAAAGGATTTGAATTTGTATCCATGGCGCGTGCTTTGTTGAACGAACCGGATTTTGTAAACCGGATGCAACGGGAGGAAAATGCCCGTTGTGCCTGTGAGCATACTAATTATTGTATTGCCCGGATGTATTCGCGGGAGATGGCTTGCCATCAGCATCTTTCCGGTTTGCCGTCCCGGATATTGAAAGAACTGAAAAAGTAAAGGCTATGCAAAATCGATGGGCGCTGATCACTGGTGCAAGTTCCGGAATTGGTTTTGAATATGCGAGGGTATTGGGAGAACGGAACTACAATTTGTTGATTGTAAGTAATGAACAACAGGCAATCGAAGAAAAAGGGAGGTTGCTGAGGGAGACGTATGGCGTAGAGGTTGTGCCGGTTTATATGGACTTGTCTTTACCGGAAGCAGCCCCTCAGCTCTATGCTTATTGCCGGGAAAAGTCGGTAGAGGTGGATGTTTTGATCAATAATGCGGGAATGTTTTATTTTGGGGAAG
>JAEXFF010000349.1 GCA_023400335.1 Bacteroidota bacterium | reverse complement strand
AGATACCGTATATTGAGGGTAGTTAATGAATTTACAACCTTTAATATCGAAAATATGAATTATGGTATCAGTGTTTTATTTCGGGCAATCCCGGTAGTAATGGCCTTCATTTGTTTCTTTCTGGGAGGTTTTATTTTTTTGTACGGGGATGATGCAGCCAGGGACGTTGCCGGTCCTGTGGTATTCTTTTTAGGGTCCATATGCCTGGCTTTGTATGCCACGGCAGCTACTATTATCCGTCAATTGATTCATAAATTTCATCCTTTTCTCAAATACCTTATTCCGGGTTTCGGTTATTTGGTAGCTCTGGTGACTATCGGTTTGGGAATATGGATTTTTACACAGGGTACTTCTAATTTTATTGTATCCGGACATGTGGTATGCGGAGTAGGATTAATTGCCTGTTGTGTTTCGACAGCGGCTACATCTTCTACAAAATTTTATTTGATTCCGCAGAATTCCGCTTCCGGGAGTCTGGCTTTAAATAAAGAGGGTTTTTCGGGATTTACGGAAAAAATGCTGATTGTGTTGACAGCGATTTTCTCTGTCATAGCTTGGGTTTGGTGCATTATTCTGCTTTCCCGTCTGTCGGAAGGAGGGGAATATTTTGTCGCAGGTACGGTGATGGGAGGTTTAGCTTGTATTTGCAGTAGTCTTATTGCCCTTGTTGCCAGTATTTCCCGTCAGATCCGTAACGATTACGGAGAGAAGGATCGTAGCTTTTGGCCGAAGTTGGTTTTTTTCTTTGGGACTGTATGTATCATTTGGGGAGTAGTCGTCATTTTGACAATGATTGGCGATGTGGCAAACACAACCGGATTTATAATGATTGGTTTGGGATTAGTATGTTTCAGTATTTCCAGCAAGGTTTTGTTGTTGGCTAAGGTTTGGAGGCAGGAATATGCTTTGGCAAACCGGATTCCGCTTATACCGGTGATTACGGCCCTTTTGTGTTTGTTCCTGGGAGCTTTTCTGTTTGAGGAAGGTATTCTGGACAATGCCTTTTTTGTGCCTGCCCGGGTATTAATCGGACTAGGGGCTATTTGTTTCTGCCTTTTCTCTATCGTCAGTATATTGGAGAGCGGAACTTCAAAAAAATAAGGAAGGGGCTTGTTTCCCTTTTAGGCTTAAATCCTTATCTTTGCAAAAAGATAAGGATTTTTTGTTATGGAAAATAAGCCTTTGGCAGAACGGATGCGTCCGAAAACATTAGACGATTATATCGGACAGAAACATTTGGTGGGAGAAGGGAAGGTTTTACGGAAGATGATAGAATCAGGGGGAATATCGTCTTTTATTCTGTGGGGGCCTCCGGGAGTGGGGAAAACTACTTTAGCGATGATTATTGCAGAGCAGTTGAAAAGACCGTTTTATGTATTGAGTGCTGTCAGTTCCGGAGTAAAAGATGTGAGGGAAGTGATTCAGAAAGCAGAAAGTCAGCGGTTTTTCAATACCCCTAATCCCATTTTGTTTATCGACGAAATTCACCGTTTTTCGAAAGCCCAGCAGGATTCTTTGCTGGCTGCTGTAGAGAAAGGTACTGTCACTCTGATCGGGGCTACTACGGAGAATCCTTCATTTGAGGTGATTTCTCCTCTTTTATCGCGTTGTCAGGTATATGTATTAAAAGCCCAGGAAAAAGCCGACCTGGAAGAACTGATCGATAAGGCGATAACGAAAGATTATTATCTGAAAGAGAGAACAATTCTGGTTAAGGAAAAGGAAGCTTTGATTTCTTTTAGCGGGGGAGATGCCCGGAAATTGTTGAATATTCTGGAATTGGTCGTGAATGCCCAGACAGGAAAAGAGGTTTTGATAGACAATGAAACGGTACGGAAGGAACTTCAGGAGAATCCTTTGATGTATGATAAGAACGGAGAACAGCATTACGACATTATTTCAGCTATGATAAAGTCGGTTCGGGGAAGTGACCCGAATGCGGCTCTTTATTATATGGCCAGGATGCTGGAAGGAGGAGAGGATCCTAAATTTATTGCAAGACGTTTAATTATCTCCGCTTCGGAAGATATCGGATTAGCCAATCCCAATGCTATGCTTATTGCAAATGCTTGTTTTGAAGCTGTACACAAAATCGGCATGCCGGAAGCCCGGATTCCGCTGGCAGAATGCCTGATTTATCTGGCTACTTCTCCCAAAAGTAATTCGGCTTATCTCGCTATCGACCAGGCGATGGATTGGGTTAAGAGGACAGGCAATGTCCCTGTTCCCCTCTATCTGCGAAATGCACCTACAAAATTGATGAAGGAATTGAATTATGGGAAAGACTATAAATATGCCCATGATTTTCCGGGGAATTTTGTCGATCAGGAATATATGCCGGAGGAGGTGAAAAATGCAATATTTTATCAGCCCCAGAATAATGCTCAGGAAATAAAAATTTTCGAACGTTTAAAAAATTGGTGGAAGCGAAAATATAAATAAAAGATATCCGGGAATAAAATATTTTTATAGAGCGGTGTGGCTTTTGTGGATAAAGGATGATTTTTAAGTCCTGGAATTTTAATGGAATAATTTTAAGCTAAATTATATGGAACTAATGGATGAAATAAAAAATTCAGAAATGTTTTTTCTATTGGCAGGGCCGTGTGTTGTGGAGGGGGAAGAAATGGCATTGCGGATAGCGGAGCATATCAAAGGGATAACGGATCGTTTAAAAATACCTTATGTATTTAAAGGTTCTTTCAGGAAAGCCAATCGTTCGCGTTTGGATTCTTTTACAGGCATAGGGGATGAAAGAGCTTTGAAGATCTTGTCGAAAGTAAGGGCTGAATTGGGAGTTGCAGTGGTGACAGATATCCATTCGCCGGAGGATGCCCTCAAGGCTGCCGAATATGTAGACGTGTTACAAATACCTGCTTTTTTGTGCCGTCAGACGGATCTATTGGTAGCTGCGGCTAAAACCGGGAAGGTGGTCAATGTGAAAAAAGGACAATTCCTTTCTCCGGAAGCGATGCGTTTTGCTGTGGAAAAGATACGGGAATCGCAAAATCCGAAGGTAATGGTGACGGAGCGGGGCACTACTTTTGGTTATCAGGATCTGGTGGTAGATTACCGGGGAATCCGGATCATGCAACAGGAATGCCGGTGCCCGGTAGTGGTCGACGTAACCCATTCGCTTCAGCAACCGAATCAAAGTTGCGGTGTAACAGGCGGGCAACCCGAGCTGATCGAAACAATTGCAAAAGCTGGTATTGCTGTCGGTGCAGACGGTTTGTTTATTGAAACCCATATGGAACCTGCTCAGGCAAAATCCGATGGAGCCAATATGCTGAGATTAGACCGGATAGAAGGATTATTGGAAAAGTTAGTCAGAATTCGGGAAGCCATTTTGTAAATCATAAAAAAGTTTAAAAAATTAAATTTTTGGATAAAATGATTTATTAATCGTTTTATTTGTATGCTGAATTCAATAGAAGAATGTCCTTTTTATAATTTATAGGGGAAGATGACTGTCAAAGCGATAGGGTTAGTATTTTTGTGCTTGTTTACCTTTCTTTTTGGTGTTCTTGGAAAAGAATCGCCTTCCTTCTTTTCGTCGGACGGGAAAGCAAGGGATACGCTTTTGGCTGTGGATAAACCGGTTCGTTGTGGATTAAAAGGAGTGGTTATGAATAAGGGAGGAGAACCTTTGCCGGGAGCGACAATTTTAGAAAAAGCAACAGGACAGGGGACGACTACCGATATATACGGTCGTTTTGAATTAGAGGTCACAGCCGGGAATGAAGTGGTGATTTCTTTTATTGGATATTCTACTCAGCGTTTTATTTGTAAAGAAGCGTCGGATGTACAGATTGTCTTGGAAGAAGAGTCGCTTTTATTGGATGATATACTGGTGACGGCCTTGGGAATCCGTAAAAAAGAAACTTCTTTGGTATATGCTGCTACGGAGATCAAAGGGGATGATATCGTAAGGGTAAAGGACCCGAATATGATCGTTGCGCTTATGGGAAAAATTGCCGGCATGCAGATTCACAAAAGTTCTTCCGGACCGGGAGGATCTGCCAAGGTGCTTTTGAGAGGGGCCCGTTCTGCTTCCGGGAATAATCAGCCTTTGTATGTAATTGATGGGACGCCTATTTTGAATTCCGGAGGAGAACAGCCTTATACTGCCATAGGGGGAATAGCCGATGGTGGTAACCGGGACGGAGGGGATGGGGTTTCCAATTTGAATCCGGAAGATATAAAAAGTATAAGTATACTGAAAGGCGCCCCGGCAGCTGCTTTATATGGAACTCAGGCGGCGAACGGAGTGATTTTGATTACGACAAAAAAAGGGCAGGCAGGCAAGCAGGAGATTACTTTTTCTTCTCATGTATTATTTGAAAAAGCGATTTCGTTACCGGAATTTCAAAATACTTATGGGGTGAGTGATGGCATAGAAAGCTGGGGACAACGGGCAGATATGAAAGCTTATGACCATGCAGGGGATTTTTTCCGAAGGGGGCATACGGCCATTCATACTTTTACCGTCTCGGGTGGAAATGAGAAACAGCAGGCTTATTTTTCCTATGCTAATACCAGCTCCAAAGGGATTGTTCCCCACAATCGTCTGACCCGTCACAATTTCAATTTTCGGGAAACAACCAATTTTTACGGAGACCGCCTGAAGTTGGATGGCAATGTCAGTTTACTCCGGCAGACAGTGAAGAACCGGCCGGTACCGGGAGGATTTTATATGAACCCACTGGTCGGATTATACCGCTTCCCCCGGGGAATGGATATGAGGGAATACCGGGAGCATTTTGAAACATTCAATCCGGATCGGAATCTGATGGAACAGAACTGGCATTCTTCAACAGAAGATTTTGAACAAAATCCGTATTGGGTTATCCATCGGATCCTGAGTAAAGATCAGAGAACCCGTGCAATTGCTTCTTTAGCATTGCAATTGACACTTACGGATTGGCTTACATTGGAAGTCCGGGGAAATGCTGATTACATATCGGATAAATTCAGGGAAAAATTTTATGCTTCTACGGCTCCGGCTCTGGCGGGCCTGAACGGGAGGTATATTGATTCCGAATACCAGCAAACATTGTTTTACGGAGATGTTTTGGTGAAAGGAGAACGGAAATGGAAGTCGTTTTCTTTACAGTTTGCAGTCGGTACAAGTATTAACGACAATACGGTCAATGCTCTTCGTTATGATTCCAAAACAGCTTCTTTGAAATATCCCAATGTATTCACAATTGCCAATATCAATATGAATAGTTCTGCCTATATCGAGGAGAAAAATGAAGCTCAGCGGCAAATGCAGTCTGTTTTCGGTACTTTCCAGGTCGGTTACCGGGATTTTTTATATTTGGACGTGACGGCCCGCAATGATTGGTCGTCTACTTTAGCCTATACAGCCCATGAAAAGAGCGGTTTTTTTTATCCTTCTATAGGTATGTCCTGGGTACTTTCCCGGAGTTTAAAAATGCCCTCCTGGATCTCGCTGGGAAAACTGAGGGGAGTGTGGAGTCAGGTCGGAAATGATATTCCCCTTTATATTACTTGTCCTGCAGCTTCTATATCGGCAGGAGGGGAAT
>JAEXFF010000342.1 GCA_023400335.1 Bacteroidota bacterium | reverse complement strand
GTCATGGACCCCATGTCTCCCTGTCCCTGACGGCGTACAGATACCCGGTTTTCTTTCGCTTCATTCTCTCCGACCACCAATAGATACGGAATTTTTTTCAATTCGTTATCCCGTATTTTCCGGCCGATTTTTTCATTGCGGTCGTCCAATACCGTGCGAATATCGGCATTATTTAATAATTCTGAAAGTTTCCGGGCATATTCATTTGATTTTTCACTCACCGTAAGGATAACAGCCTGATCAGGAGCCAGCCATAAAGGGAATTTTCCCCCTGTATGTTCGATCAGTACAGCCACAAAACGCTCCATACTTCCGAAAGGAGCCCGGTGAATCATTACAGGACGGTGTTTCTGATTATCCGCTCCCGTATATTCAAGCTGGAAACGTTCCGGCAGGTTGTAGTCAACCTGAATGGTACCCAACTGCCATTTACGCCCGATCGCATCTTTTACCATAAAATCCAGTTTGGGACCATAGAAGGCTGCTTCTCCCAATTCTACTTTCGTCTTCAATCCTTTTTCAGCCGCAGCCTCAATAATAGCCCGTTCGGCCTTTTCCCAATTTTCATCTGTACCGATGTATTTTTCCGTATCTTTCGGATCCCGCAAAGATACCTGGGCAGTAAAATCTTTAAAATCCAACGCCTTGAATATGATAAAGATGATATCGATCACCTTCATAAATTCCTCTTTTAACTGGTCCGGCGTACAGAACAGATGAGCATCATCCTGCGTAAATCCCCTGACCCGGGTCAGTCCGTGCAATTCTCCGCTCTGCTCATAACGGTATACAGTTCCGAATTCCGCAAAACGCAAAGGTAAATCCTTATAAGAACGCGGTTTCGTCTTGTAAATTTCACAGTGATGCGGACAATTCATCGGTTTCAGCATAAACTCTTCTCCTTCCTGAGGAGTCGTGATGACCTGAAAACTATCTTTTCCGTACTTCTGGAAATGTCCGGACGTCTTATATAAATTCACATTTCCGATATGCGGCGTGATGACCTGCTGATAACCGTGTTGTTTCTGTACTTTTCTCAAAAACGCTTCCAGACGGTCCCGCAGCATTGCGCCTTTCGGTAACCATAACGGCAAACCAGCCCCTACTTCCTGAGAAAAGGCAAACAACTCCATTTCCTTTCCGATTTTCCGGTGATCCCGCTGCTTGGCTTCTTCCATCAGTACCAGCCACTCGTCCAGCATCTTCTGCTTGGGAAATGTGATTCCATAGATACGGGTCAACATCTTATTGTGCTCGTTTCCTCTCCAATAAGCGCCGGCCAAACTGGTCAATTTTATCGCTTTGATATAAGAAGTATCGGGCAAATGAGGTCCCCGGCACAAATCTGTAAAAGTACCCTGGCGGTAATAGGTGATTTTCCCGTCCTCCAGATCATTGATCAACTCTACCTTATAATTCTCCTGTATAGAGGAAAAATGATCCAGCGCTTCTCCCTTACTCACATTTATACGGCAAAACTCCTGCTTTTCCCGTGCCAGTTCTAACATTTTTTTCTCAACAGCAGCTAAATCCTTATCGGTCAATACAACTCCCTCTCCCGGGTCGACATCATAGTAAAACCCGTTTTCTATAGCCGGTCCGATACCGAATTTGGTATCCGGATATAATTGTTGCAAAGCTTCTGCCATCAGGTGAGCAGAAGAATGCCAGAATGCATGTTTCCCTTCTTCATCTTCCCAGGTAAACAACTTGATTTCAGCATCCTTGTCAATGGGACGTGTCAAATCCCAGATTTCTCCATTTACAGCTATTGACAATACTTCTTTAGCCAGTTTCGGACTGATCGATTTTGCTATTTCAAGGCCGTTTATTCCTGATTCGAATTCCTGCACACTTCCGTCAGGAAATTTAATCTTTACCATGATTTCTCTTACTAAATTAGTTATACTGCATTTTGCAAGGTGCAAAGATAGGAAATAAAGGAAGAAAAAAGAAAATATAAAAGACAAAATATAAAGAAGAAACGACAAAAATTAATGCGTATTCCCCTATATATCGCCTGTTTATCTCTTCTATTTATTCCTGATTGTATAATTTATTGAATAAAATCGCCAAATTCATGTAAATGGTTGTATTCTGAACGACAATATGCGAAGGAACTTTTATCCGGGCGGGGGTAAAATTCCAAATGGCCTTAATTCCCCAGGCCACCATTAAATCAGCCACATTCTGGGCATGTTCCGCCGGTACGGTAATAATGCCGATCACCACATTCCGCTCCGCAGCCATCGCCCGGAACTGGTCGATATGATAAATCTCTATATCATTTACTTTCGTACCGATTTTGGATTTATCCACATCGAAAGCGGCTTCAATGCTCAGTCCGAAGGCAGATAATCCTTTGTCCTGCAACAAAGCACTCCCCAAAGAACCGGCCCCCACCAAAAAAGCACAATCTACCCGGCTAAACCCTAAAAAATCCTCCAATATCTGCACAAAGCTATCTACCTCGTAACCAACTCTCGTCTTTCCTGTAATCCCGGTATGGGACAAATCTTTCGTAACCTGAGTAGAATCGATATCCATGTATTCGGCTATCCGAGTTGAGGAAACATATTTCTCTCCCTGCTTCTGTAATGTCTTCACAAAAGATAAGTAAGAAGGCATCCGTCTCAGTACCGGTACCGGTACTTCTTTATCTCGTTTCATACTATTGAATTTCCTTAAGCTCTGTTTGTATTTGGTTTTTCTGTTTCCCCTCCGTCCATCATCTGCCGGCCTCAGTTAGTAACTCGCAAAGATAATCTTTTTTCCAATTGAATAAAAAATAAAATTCGAATCTTTAGCTTTAAAATTATTCATTTTGAACTTTCTGTTTTCAATTGTTTCGTATTTTTGCAGGAATTAATTTTTAAGCTATGAACTATCAGGAAACGCTGGACTGGCTATTTGCCCAATTACCCATGTATCAACGGGAAGGACAGGCTGCCTATAAGGCCAATTTAAACAATACTCTTTTACTGGATGAACATTTTCATCATCCGCACCAACAATTTAAAACCATTCACGTCGCCGGGACAAACGGAAAAGGCTCGGTATCCCATATGCTGGCTTCTATTCTTCAGGAAGCCGGATATAAAACCGGACTTTATACTTCTCCCCACCTGAAAGATTTCCGGGAACGCATAAAAGTAAACGGGGAAATGGTTCCCGAACAATATGTGACGGATTTTGTCGGGCAGAATCAGACCCTTTTTGCCGAATTAAGACCCTCTTTTTTCGAAATGACCGTAGCGATGGCATTTCAATATTTTGCCGACTCGGAAGTGGATATAGCCGTAATAGAAGTAGGTTTAGGAGGACGCCTGGATTCCACCAATATCATCACTCCCCTGGTCTCCATTATCACCAATATCTCTTTCGACCATATGGCTTTACTGGGCAATACACTTCCGGAGATTGCTGCTGAAAAAGCAGGTATTATCAAAACCGGTGTACCTGCCATCGTCGGAATCCGGGATACTGCTTACGATTTTGTATTCGAGAAAAAAGCGCTGGAATGTAATACCAGCCTGATTTTTGCCTCTGAAGAATGGCAAATGAAAAAAAATGCCGACGGCTCATACAATGCCCTCCATAAAAGCGGGGTGGTCTTTCCGGACCTTTACTGCGACCTCAAAGGACAATACCAGCGAAAAAATATTCCCGTCGTACTGGAAGCAGCTCTGACCTTACAAAGTTGCGGACTGGCCATTTACGAACAAGATATCCGCCAGGGAATAGCACAAGTCATTCCCCATACGGGACTACACGGCCGCTGGGAACAACTGGCAGAACGGCCTTATACGATCTGTGATACCGGTCACAATATCGACGGACTGACAGAAATCAAAGCCCAGCTTGACACATGCTCCTACCATAAATTGCATTTTGTCATCGGTATGGTCAACGATAAAGACGTAGACAGCGTTCTCTCCATCCTCCCCAAAGACGCCGTTTATTATTTTTGCAAAGCCTCTATTCCCCGGGCAATGCACGAAAAAACTCTGGCCCAGAAAGCCTATGCCCACGGCCTGAAAGGAGATATTTACCCCACAGTAGCCGAAGCCTATGCAGCTGCACAGGCCGCAGCCCGTCCGGAAGACATGATTTATATCGGAGGCAGTACGTTTGTGGTGGCAGAAGTGATTTGAGGAAGGGAGTAAAGGAGGAAAAAGTGCTATCCTTCTCTCTTTTTCTCAAAAGCCTGTTACCCGCGAGTGGAAAACTGTATTCCGGGATATTTATTCACTTTGCAGGGCATCTCCCGGGTTTGCTCCTTCTCCCGCAGAGAGAATCCGGTACAAACATCCGGTATTTTTGAATGTTTATCGTACGAAAATTCAAAACGGAAATACACCAATAAAAACAGAGCTACGGCTAATCCTGCACTCTGACCGATAATATCGATCAGAGTCAGTCCTTTGTTCCGGGAAGCCACCCGGCACAGCCGGGAAATATATAACTACATTCTCCTGTCCGTCCCCTTAATCAGTCCTCCCTTTGATAAATTCCACTGCATCTTTTCTTTCCCGTTTTACTCCCGTTTTAAAGCATCCACCGGATTAGCTGTAGCGGAATGAATACTCTGGTAGAGCAGGGTCAGCAGTATAATGAAAAAGGTCAGCAGCAAGGCTCCGGCAAAAATCCACCAACTTAAAGAAATGGCATAAGCGAAATTCTGCAACCAGTGATACATGGCAAAATAGCTGAGGGCAATCCCGACCGGCACAGCCGGAAGAATCCGGATCAAGACATAACTGTTCAGATCGTAGATAATGGTTCCGACCTGAGCACCCATCACCCGGCGTACACCAATTTCCTTCCGTTTTTGCTGGGCAACGAATCCCATCAAGGCCACCAGTCCCAATAAAGCCAGAATAATGGCCAGAATAGTACCGCTCATCAAAATACGGGAAGTCACTTCATCCTGCCAATACTGACTATTTACCGCATCCCTAACCAATACAATGCCGTAAGGATCTCCCTGGAAATGCTTTTCCATCACAGCTCTCAAGGCCGTTTTAGCCTCCTGGAATTTTCCAGGCTGATACCTTACGCCCATCATCCAATAACGGGGATTATAGGCCGTATAAACTAACCTTCCTATTTTCTGACGGGCAGAGCCGTAATGAATATCTTTAGCTACACCTACCACCGTCAGCGGCATACTGTTGAATATTACCTTTTTTCCTACCGGTTCTTTTAAGTCCAGGGCAGCAACCGTTGTCTCCGTCAGTACGATACTGGCAGAATCCATCATTCCTTCGTATTTCAGTTCCCGTCCTTCGAGGATCGGAATCCCGTATACCCGGAAATAGCCGGGTCCTGTCCGTCTTTCATCTATAGAAATCCCTTCCTTTTCAGTCTGATCCGTACGCCGGAGTCCCTGCCCACTGCAACCGTTCAACGGATGCCCCTGAGAAATAGCAACATCGGTAATCGAAGGATACTGGAGAAGATCGGAACGCAATCCTTCATATTGGTTTACATTTGTAACAATCGCAACAGCCATTACATTGTCCGCATCAAATCCCAACGGCATTTTTTTCATAAAATCGAGCTGTCGGAAAACGACAAATAAAGCCGATACACAAAAGATGACCACTGAAAACTGTATGACTACCGATGCAGCCGTCAGCTTATATTTCCGCGTTACCGTTTTACGCACCAATTCAATAGGATTAAACCGGGAAAGGTAATAAGCCGGATACCCCCCGGCAACCAATGCCACAAACAGGAATAATAAAAAATAGTAGGTCCACATCGTTCCCGTCACCCCGACTTCTTCCGGCAGGTTGAAATTAATCAGACGGGCAAACATTCCGGAAAAAGAGTAATAAAGTACAATTGCCAAAACAAAAGCGATTACGGTTACCAGTGTTGTCTCCCCGAATAACATCTTCATAATGCTTCCCCTCTCTGCCCCGTTTGTCTTCCGCACACTGATTTCAGTCGCCCGCTTCTCTCCCTGGATAATATACAGGGAAATAAAATTGGACAATGCAATTGCCAGAATAAAGACCGTCACGATGATGATAAAAATCAAATTCGATTTACTGGCAGTAGGACTCAGGTCAAAAGAAGATTTCGTAGCAGTATGAATACCGGACAAAGGTTCTGTAATACTCTCAAACTTACTGTCATAACGGGCAAAACGGGTAGACAGAAGATTTCTATTGATCTCATTGCACTTCGCTGCCGCTGCCGCATAATCTACTCCCGGCCGGAACTTGACATAAGTAAAAAATTCCAGACCGCCGAAACCGTATTCCGGCAACTTGGTCAATAAATCAAAACGGAAATGCGTATTCAGCGGAATATCCTCGATAACGGCCTTCACTTCCATCAGGTTTCCATTTTTTGCACTCAAACTTTTACCCACCGGATTACTCCCCACACCGAAAAACCGGTCGGCCGTACTCCGGGTAATAACACAGGTATTCGGCTCATCCAATGCTCCGTCCAGACTTCCGGCTACTAATTTAAAACTGAAAATTTGCAGAAAAGAAGAATCGACCTGATAGACTTTCACATTCATTTTTTCACCATCTTCATAATACAAATCTATCCCGCCATATCGATACAAACGGCTGGCTGTTTCCACCTCCGGCACTTCTTTTACCAAAGTAGGAGCCAGGATACCAAAATTAATCGGATAATTCGTCACTTCATTTCCTTCGTTCCAAACGCTTAATACCCGGTAGATCCTCTCTCCATCTTTAAAATGCCTGTCGAATGAAAACTCAAAATGCAGGTAAACCATCAAAAATAAAGCAACCGCTAAACCTACTCCCAAACCGAAAATATTAATACAAGTCAAGCCTTTATTGCGAAAAGCCGTCCTGAAAAGCCGTGAAACAGAAGCAAAATTTTTCATACAGATCAAAATTTAAATACTTTTTAAATTTCCTGGAACAAAAAATATGCCACAACAATAAATTATTGTATATCAAATATTTATCTCCTAAATATCATACGCCGGTTGTCTATTATTTTGACAACCGGCGTATGATATTTTTACATGTTTTTCTACTTAATTCCAACTCAGTTTTATTTCCTCGCCGGCCTTCCATTCAAGGGATTGTATTTCTCCTTTATACCTCACTTTTGTATTTCCCGGTACGGCAGCTCTGATGACCGCCTCTTTCAGCAAACCGTCTTTCCATTCCATATCCACCGTATATCCCCCCCGGGCTTTCAGGCCTTTTACAGATCCCGACGGCCAGGCAGCAGGCAGAGCCGGAAGCAAATCCAGAAGCCCCGAATGCGACTGTAGCAGCATCTCAGCGATTCCGGCCACAGCTCCCATATTTCCGTCTATCTGAAAAGGCGGATGGGCACACAACAAATTGGAATATGAACCGCTTCCGGAAGGATTCCGGAAACTTCCCTGTCCCCGGGCAGAACGCAAAAGATTCCGGAGCATTTTATACGATTGGTTTCCATCTTGCAGACGGGCCCAAAAATTAATTTTCCAGGCCAACGACCAGCCCGTTCCTCCTTCTCCCCGATAGATCAGACTACGTCTCGCTGCCTCTGCCCATTCCGGCGTTTCCGTTACTGTAATCTGATGCCCCGGAAAAAGAGCATACAGATGCGAGATATGCCGGTGTGAGTCCCCCGGGTCATCCAAATCTTCTTTCCATTCCTGTAACTGCCCGAATTTTCCGGTTTTCAAGGGCAATAAACGTTCCCGGAAACCCGATATACTGTCGGTAAAAGCCGGATCATCTTCTTCATACGCAGCCGCTTCCAGCACATGCGTAAATAAATCCCAGGCAATTTCCTGATCCATAGTGGCTCCAAGCGCTATATCCCCGTGTTCAGGCGAATAAGAAGGAGAAGATACCCAATAACCGTTTTCATCTTCACTCAGATAATCCATCCAGAAACGGGCTGCTTCTTTCATAACGGGATAAGCTTTCCGGGATAAGAAATCCCGGTCCCGCGTATAATTAAAATGCTCCCAGAGGTGGGTACACAACCAGGCAGCACTATTCGGCGCATATCCCCAATAAAAATCCCAACCCGGAGCAGTATACCCGTAAGCATTATTCATCGTATTGACCACCCATCCCCGGGCATTGAAATATTCCCGCGCCGTCACCCGTCCCGGCTCCTGCAATTTATCAATATAATCGAGTAAAGGCAAATGACATTCACTCAGATTCCCCACTTCTGCCGGCCAGTAGATCATCTGCAAATTGATATTCATGTGGTAATCGCAAGCCCAGGGTGCATTTAACTGATGATTCCAACGCCCCTGCAAATGAGCCGGTAAAGTGCCGGGACGGGAACTACTGATCAGTAAATAACGCCCGTATTGAAAGTATAAGGCTTCCAGACCCGGATCATATGCTCCCTGACTATAGCTCAACTGCCGCTTGTCTGTAGGTAATTTTTCCTGAGCACTCCGCCCTAAATCCAACTTTACCCGTCCGAACAAAGACTGGTAATCCGACTGATGTTCAGCCCACAGTTTTTCCCAGCTTTCCCGCTCCGCTTTTGCGATACATTCCCGGTTAACCTTCTCATAGTCATTTCCCCTGTATGTCGGATACGTATTCGCATAAGCAGAAGCCACGGAGATATAAAATTCCGTATTCCTCGCTCCTTCTATCCGGAAAATACCTTTACGGAAAAGAATCTTTCCGTCGGTTTTGACCTTTATTTGCCCCTCAAAAGGCAAACCGTTAGAAGCCAGCTTCCCCCGGATAATCCATAAATCTTTACAGACAGTTATCTTTGTTCCCGTATGGGGTGTCTCAAAATCCACCCGGTAATTCTTTCCTTCCGGAGCATCGTTGGTATATTTAAACACGAACAGACGGGACGGATAAGAAGCGAAATAAAAATTCCGGAAATGCGTCCCGTCCATACGGTATTCTACTTTTCCCATCGCCTTCTGCAGATCCAGGCTCCGCCGGTAATTCCCCCATACAGTATCGGGAGTTTCGACTGTAACCCATAGAGAACCAAAGGGTTGATTTCCTCCGAAATCCCCGAACTGATCCCCGGCTTTCGTCGGTACAATTTCCCCTACAAAATACCGCCTGGCAAGCTCTGCTGCCTTCTCTTTCTCTCCCTTCAGTAATAATGCTCTGACTTCTTTCAAATATTTCCAGCTTCCTTCCTTATTTCCCCCCCTGTATTTTCTATTTGCTCCCGGTCCACCGGCCCAAAAACTTTCCTCTGCCATCTGAATTTCATCCCGAACCGGTCCGCCGTAAAACATAGCTCCCATATATCCGTTTCCCACAGGCAGGGCTTCATTCATCCAATCCGATGCAGGCCGTTCATACCAAAGCGATAGTTCCTGAGCCTTTATTTGCCCCATTCCTACCAGAAAAACAAAAACCGAAAATATTTTTCCAATCATATAAACAACATTTAAAATTTTCAATGACCGGTCCACCGGCTTCTTTACTCTTCTCGCAATCTTTTTTAATAAAGACAGCAGCAAATCTGAACAATACAATTCATTTAAATCCGTTACAGATAAAAAAGAAGACCCAACAAAAAAAGCCGTTAATAACGGCTTTTTTTATAAATCTATATTAAAATCATTTCGCATAAGCGTGATGATATCCCTGCAATTTTTTCCAGGATCCCCGGGTAAAATCAGGAAATGCCACCGGAGCCCCGTGATTCTTCACTGAAAGCTCTGTCAATTCTCCCATGCACGACCAATCAGCAGCATCGTAAACATTCATATCCAAAGGCAAACCGTTTCTCAAACAATATACCAGACGATAGTCCATGATAAAATCCATTCCTCCGTGTCCTCCCACTTTACGGGCCAATTCCCCTACCTCCCGGGTAATCGGATGTTCATATTCCTTCATCATTTGGGCGAACTGCTCTTTGTTCAGGAAACCATGGGCTCCCAGATTGTCAAATTTTACAGCTAATTTATCATTCGGATCCAAAGCAATACCCGGATTCGGATATTTTTCAATATATCCTTTCGTACCACTTAAACAATGTTTCCGGTTATAGGGACGGGGGCTGGTTACATCGTGCTGGATCATAATCGTTTTCCCGTTAGCGGTACGGATAACACTGGTATTCATATCTCCCATCCGGTATGTACGTTTTGCCATTTCGGAATCTTCCCCGAATTTTTCCTTTGCATACTCCGTCATACCGAACTGATCGCTGGACAAAGAAACCAGATAATCCAAACGGTCCCCACGGCCGATATTCAATGCCTGAGTAACGGGTCCCAATCCGTGAGTAGCATAAGGATCACCCGTATGCTCTGCATTGTATTCCAAACGCCACCAATCGTTATAGCCGCCGTCTTTCGGATCCATAAAATTCAGAAACCGTAAATCGTGAATATAAGCTCCCTCTGCATGTACAATCTCTCCCAGCACCCCTTTCTGAGCCATATTTAAAGTAGCCATTTCGAAAAAGTCATAACAGCAATTTTCCAGCATCATACAATGCTTTCTTGTCTTTTCAGAAGTATTGACCAGCTCCCAGCATTCTGACACAGAAGTTGCAATGGGCACTTCACAGGCAACGTGTTTACCATGCTCCATAGCATATACAGCCATAGGGGTATGACGCTTCCAGTCCGTACAAATATAAACCAAATCAATATCTTCCCTGTCACACAACTGCTTCCAGGCTTCTTCTGTCCCGGAATAAGCAGCCGCTTCCGGTAAACCGGCCTTCTTCAAAATTTCCTGAGCAGCTTCTACCCTTTCCGGATGTATATCACACAAAGCTACAATCTTCACCCCATCCAGATAAGTAAACCGTTTCACAGCTCCCGGTCCGCGCATACCCAATCCGATGAACCCCACCCGTACTGTATCCATCTTCGGCGCAGTCAAGCCAATTACATCTTCCTGTCCGGACGGACGAGCCGGCTGATCTAAAACAATAGGCTGAACAACCCCTACACTGCTTATCTCCTTTTTGGCAGAAACATCACCACATGCAGCAAATAGTAAGGCAACAGCTAAAAAATTTAAAATTTTCAACATAGGTAAATAATTTATAAATTATTAATACAAATTTCAACACACGAATCTCAACCGTTTACGAGGGTAAAGATATATTATTTTTAGGATGAACCTACAAAAGAATGTAAATTTTTTTACAAAGACTACATAAATAAAAATCCGGCAAAACAAAATTGCTTTGCCGGATCTTTAAAACTCCAGATATTTTAATTATCTGCAGCCTTCTTCATTCTGATTAGAACTGTTGTTACTGTTTCTGGATTGGCTACCACTACGTGATGTTCTTCCGCCCTTTGCAGCTTCACTTCTTGAAGGAGCACCGCTCTTGGATGAGCTCCGCCCTGTTTGTC
>JAEXFF010000381.1 GCA_023400335.1 Bacteroidota bacterium | reverse complement strand
GTTCAGTATACATAAATAATAAGCTGTTGGCAGAACATCCGGAAGAATTAAAACAATTGAAAATGGAAAAAGCCTGGAATTTTGGCATACTTTTCAATCGGAAATTTATTCTTTTCGACCGGATGTTGAATATTAGTCTGGATTATTACCGGACGGATTTTTCGCATCAGGTTATGGTGGATAATGAATCTTTGCCCGGTAAAATTAATTTTTACAATTTGCAAGGGGATTCTTATTCAAATTGCTATCAGGCAGAAATCCGCTATGAATTAATCCCCCGTCTGGATATGTTATTGGCTTATCGTTATAACGACGCCTGGATGACCTATTTGCAAGGGAACGGGGAGAAGCGTTTACTGAGGACGCCTTTGCAAAGCAGATATAAAGGACTGATTAATTTTTCGTATTATACCCATATGAAAAAATGGCAGTTCGATTTTACGGCACAGTTAAATGGGCCCGGACGTTTGCCCGGGGGGAAAGGAAATTTTGATTCTTATCAGTTGATGAACGCTCAGGTTACCAAATATTTTCGGAAATGGAGCGTATATGTCGGTTGTGAGAATATAGGTGATTTTATGCAGGAACATCCGATTATTGCTGCAGATGCCCCCTGGAGTAAAGAATTTGATGCTTCGCAGATCTGGGGGCCGATACACGGACGTAAATTTTATATCGGATTGCGCTTGTCGATCGACCGGGAATAAGAAATGTTTTTAAAAGTTTAATTAAATGGATAGAAAAAGATGAAAACAGTGAAAATTGTATTTTTATTAATGCTTGCTTTCTGCTGGACAGCGAAAGCAGAAAGTACTGACAAAGAAGTAAAAACCTTCGTTTATCATGCGACCTTGCATTGTGAATCCTGCAAAGCAAAAGTGGAAAAGAATATCCCTTTTGAAAAAGGAGTGAAAGATTTAAATGTTAACCTGGAAAAACAAACGGTTACGATTAAATTCCGTACAGATAAAAATACCCCTGAGAAATTACAGAAAGCTATAGAAAAACTGAACATTCCTGTTTCTGGTTTTGAAGAAGAAAAAACAACTCCCGGGGACGGGGGAAGGGGTTATTTTCATAAAAAGGATAAAAAAGAGCCTTTTAACGGCTTGTAAAAAGAAGTGTCCGAAAAACGGTTTCAGAAGGAAGTCCTTTTGTATTGGATTAGCGCCAGTCTAACAATTTTCTGCTGGACGTGCCTGGATGCTGATTCAGGAAAATATCGGAATATTTCATGCCGTTCAACAGCGAAATGTTACAATCAACTTCCGTAAGGAAATGTCATTTTATCTTCCTGGAAACCTGTTTTTCGGACATTTGTATTATAAATCACTGTATTTACCTTCTGTGTCGAAAGCAGCTAAAGCAGCATTTACGCCGGGAATATCTTCTTTATAAGTCACTCCGAACCATTTGGCATTTGTTTTTAATACTTTTACTTTGGCTGTTTTTTCTTTGAGCATTTGATCGACAACTTTAGGAATATAAAACTCAGATTTCAGATTATCTTTATTTTGTGGATAAAATTCCAGGAATTGTTTTTCGATTTCTCTGAAAACAGTAGGAGTAAATCCCCAGAAGTTCATGGAGACAACATCATCCGGATGGAGAATTTTACCTAATTCTTCATCTCGAATCGTCCCGTCCGGCAGGGTACCGATTTTTGTACATTCTGTAACGGCTGTCAGGTAATTGTCTGTATCGACTTCGCATACCCCTCTGGAAACAGTGCCGTTTTCCGATAATGTAGAAGCTAAACGATAGCCTACGAGGCAATACTCCTTTTCATTTTGATTTGCGGCTAAAAAATCGTGGGCTTTTATAAAAGCATCACTTCCATAGAAATCATCTGCATTCAGGGCTGCGAAAGGTTCGTGGATGGCGTCTTTGGCACACCAGATGGCGTGGGCGGTGCCCCAGGGTTTCTCTCTCTCAATTGGGGGCAGGCCTCCCGGCAATTTGTTCATGTCCTGATAACAATAAACCGTTTCCGCCAAGTTTTCAGCATATTTTCCTACAAAATTTTTAAATTCTTCCGCAAAACTTTCCCGGATGATAAAAACGATTTTGTCGAAACCTGCATGTACAGCGTCGTATATTGTATAGTGTAATAAAGCTTTTTTATGCGGTCCCAGAGGCGTAATTTGTTTCAGACTGCCGAATCTGGATCCCATGCCAGCGGCCATGATTAATAGTGTCGTTTTATTTTTCATAATGTTCAGATTTAAAAACTCTTTATTTAGAAATCCTTACTTTAAATTAAAAACCGGAAAGGGTTGTCTTTAGGAGGTTTCTCCTTTCCGGTAATCAGAATTATTTCCTTCTTTTTTTGTGTTCATAGCGGGCAAATACCTCCATGGCTTCATATTCGGCCATCCCTAATTTGTTGTATATGTCTGCGGTATTCCGGTTTCTGTCCTCTGCTCTTTGCCAGAATTCACGGGGATCGTCTCCCGGGAAGGCAGGTCCGTTATTTTGAGAACCGTGTTTATATATAGATTTCCGTTTAATTGACAGTTCTGACGGACTAATGGGTACGGCCATATCAACTTTTTCTATTTCCCATTCCATCCAGGCGCCTCTATACCACCAGGTATAGCAATCTTTAAACCATTTGTCATCGCATACAATATCATAAGCTTTTAAAAGGGCGTCCAGGCATACCCCGTGTGTACCGTGCGGGTCTGCTAAATCGCCGGCTGCATATATTTGGTGAGGCTGAACTTCCCGGAGCAGTTTGACAATGATGTCAATATCGGCCTGGCTCAGGGGTTTTTTCTTGACAGAACCGGTTTCATAGAAAGGTAAGTTCAGGAAATGTACATGATCTTCGGGTATTCCTAAATAGCGGTCGGCTCCTCTTGCTTCTGCACGCCGAAGGGCCCCTTTGAAAGGTAATAATTCTTCCGGTTCGTCATCTTCCGGTTTACGTTTGTCAATGATTTGCTTTACTTTTTCAAAAGCGGCATCCATGGTTTTGGTATCTCCCCCCACTAAACGGGTAAAAGCAGCTGCAATATCCATTTGCTGATAAATATAATCGTCGAGAACAGCTATATTACCGGAAGTTTGATATGCTACGTGTACGTCGTGTTCTTGTTCGACCAGACGGGCAAAAGT
>JAEXFF010000221.1 GCA_023400335.1 Bacteroidota bacterium | reverse complement strand
TCGATGAAGATCGAACGGACGAATATATTTAATAGATTTTCCATGTTTCTATCTCTTCTTTAGTTATTTTTCAATCAACTCCTTGTTTCTGGAACGGTGCACCCAAATAATCAATCCGACAAGAATTAACGCCATTGCCGGCATAATCATCAAACCGTTGTTCAGATAAAAACCTCCGTTTTGAATATAAATAGATGTCGGAATAATACGGAAACCGTAAAGGGTACCTGATCCGAATAGCTCGCGGAAAAAAGCTACGATCACGAGAATCATGGCATAACCCAAACCGTTGCCGATGCCGTCCAGCAAGGAAGGCCAGGGTTTATTGGCCAGAGCGAAAGCTTCAATACGTCCCATGATAATACAGTTGGTAATAATCAAACCAACGTATACGGAAAGTTGTTTACTCACGTCATAAGCATAAGCTTTCAGAAGTTGGTCTACGACGATTACCAATGCTGCTACGACAACTAGCTGTACAATGATACGGATCCGCGTGGGAATTGTATTCCGTAACAGAGAAAGGATCACATTGGAAAAAGCAGTTACTGCTGTTACTGAGAGCCCCATCACGATGGCGGGTTCCAGCTTGGCGGTTACGGCAAGAGCAGAACAGATCCCCAGAATTTGTACAATAACCGGGTTGTTTTTGCTCAAAGGACCGAGGAGGTATTCCCGGGTCTTTGCTGAAAAAAATGCGCTCATTTTATTTTTGTTTTAAAAACGGTTCGTAATAGGTTAAATAATTTCGGAGCATGCTTTCAACTCCTTTGGAAGTAATGGTTCCTCCGGAAATGGCATCTACTTCATTCTTCCCGGTTGCATTTCCGCCTTTTTTTACCAGAATACTTACTAACTGGTCTCCGGAGAAGATCTGTTTGTTTTGAAATTGATTATTGAAAGCAGGGGTGGTAATTTCAGCACCCAGTCCTGGTGTTTCTCCTTGGTGGTCGAAAAATGTTCCGTAAATAGTTGTCTTGTCTGCATCCAAAGAAATATATCCCCAGATCGGACCCCATAGACCGGCTCCGTAAACAGGTAATATATATTTGACAGCTCCGTCCACTTCTGCAACAAATACGGGGAGTTCCCGTCTGTTTACAGGTATACTATATTGTTTTTCAATGTTTACATCGAAAGCTTTGCCTTCTATTCTTTCGCCTTTATCGTTCACAATAAATTGTTCTTTGATGTATTGGTTGAACAACTCAGCGGAATTTTGGGCTGTAGAACTAATGTGTATAGCACTCAGAATATTCTGTCTCTTTTCATTCTGCCTGTTCTCATTTTGGAGGGGTTGCAGGGAAAGAGATATAACGGATAGCAGTGCTGCGACCACTACTACCAGAATGACTGAATAGATAAATGTATATGTATTTCCTTGTTTATTCATCTCTTTCTGTTATTAAGCATTAACTTTGGCTCTTTTCAGACGGTGTTTGATATTTGACTGTACCACAAACCAGTCGATCAGTGGTGCAAATGTATTCATCAATAATATGGCTAGCATCATGCCTTCCGGATAACCGGGATTTATACAACGGATAATGACAGCCATGGCACCGATTAGTAAACCGTAAATGTATTTTCCGGTACTGGTCTGAGCAGATGTTACCGGATCTGTAGCCATAAATACGGCACCGAAGGCAAAACCGCCCATGAGTAATTGCTGGTAAGCGGCAACATGCGAAACCGGTTCGAAAGCCAGAGACATTAGAAATCCTCCTACGAATACAGATAACATAATCCGCCAGCTGGCGACATTGGTGATCAGAAGGAGGACTGCTCCGAGCAGCACGCAGAAAGTAGAGGTTTCTCCGATAGAACCCGGGATCAGCCCCCAAAACATATCGGCAGAGCTATATGTTAAAGGTTGTCCTAAAGCCATCTGGGCCAACGGTGTCGCCTGAGAAATAGCATCTGTGGTCGTTGGGTCGCCGGCAATCCAGACGGCATCTCCGGATATCATAGACGGATAAGAAAAGAAAAAGAAAGCACGGGCCAGTAAGGCCGGATTCCAGATATTCATCCCTGTACCTCCGAAAATTTCTTTTCCGATAATAACGGCAAAAGCTGTCGAAAGGGCAATCATCCACAAGGGGGCTTCTACCGGCATGATCATCGGAATCAATAAACCGGAAACCAAAAAGCCTTCATTTATTTCATGACCTCTCATTTGTGCAGCAGCAAATTCAATACCCAGTCCAACGACATACGAAACAATAATCATCGGGAGCACCTTCCATAGACCGAAGAAAAACAGTTGGAAGAATCCTGTGTCTGCTAATACGCCTATCGCTTTAAAATGCTGATAACCTACATTGTAAATTCCAAAAAGCAAGGCCGGAATTAAAGCTATCACGACGATGATCATCGTTCTTTTGAGGTCTACTGCATCCCGGATATGGGAGCCGGAAGTTGTCGTGCGGTTGGGCACGAAAAGAAAAGACTCAAAACCAGTGAAAACGGAGCGGAATTTTTCCAGTTTGCCTCCCTTTTCAAATTTGGGTTTTTGCTTATCTAAATAATTTCGTAAAAAATTCATGTTATTCAAATTTCAATGTTACAAAGCTTCTTTGAATGTTCGCTTTTAACTGGATTAATTGGTTTCTTTCATCATCAAAATGATCCCATCTTCGAGAATTTTCTGAACCGGAGTTTTAGAGGTACAGACAAATTCGCACAAAGCCATGTCTTCCGGTAAAACTTCATAAATTCCCAATTGTTCCATTTTATCGATATCTCCTGCTAAAATTGCTTTTAGTAAATAAACCGGGAAGATATCCATAGGAAGCACTTTTTCATATTGTCCGGAAACGACGAATGCCCGGCGTTCCCCGTGATAATTGGCGTCTAAGGTATAATGTTTATTTGGACAAAGGAAAGAGGGGAATAATTTGGAGGCAGAGAACTTATTGAAACCGGGTGTTGCCCAGCCTAAAAATTCATAAGAATCTCCTTCCGGAATGACAGTAATTTGATTGGCATAAAAGCCCAGGAAACCACGATTGCTTACTTTGTCTCCGGTCAAAACATTTCCGGAAATAATCCGCTGATGAACAGCATTTTTTAATTTATTAGCCGTAAGGCAATCGATATGAGCCCCTAAGATTGTTTTGTAATAAGCAGGTTCTTTTACTTCAGAACCGCATAAGACGATCGTTTTACGGGCATCGAACCGGCCTTCTGTAAACAGACGGCCGATAATTGCTAAATCCTGTATATTAACCGTCCAAACATATTCTCCTTTATTGATAGGAGAAACATGATTGATTTGAATGCCCACATTTCCGGCTGGATGAGGACCTTCAAAATAAGTGATGTTGACGTTTTTCAGTTGGTTGAAAACAGAATTCTGAGGAGTACCTTCTTTTATTCCCAGATTCACATTGCCGTTGCAGAGCTTTTGCATACAATCGATACCGGCTTGTAAATTCTTTCCCTCCTCCTTTAAAATCCACTCAAAGTCCGGAGCCAGGGGGGCTGTATCGAATGCAGAAATGAAAACTGCTTTGGGGGTAATTTCCGGATTAGCCAAAATACCATAAGGACGCTGTATGATCAACGGCCAGGTACCGCTCTCCAGTAAACGGGTAATAATTTCCTCCCGGCTGAGCTGGTTTACATCGGCTTTTCCAAAATCGGCATAAGCGATTTCTGTGTCCGCTTTAATTACGACCTCCAATAATTTTCTTCTTTCTCCGCGATTGATCGCTTCAATGCAACCGCTGACAGGTGCCGTAAATTTGATCCCAGGGTTTGCTTTATCGATAAATAAAGCATCTCCCGCTTTCACTACGTCGCCCACCTTGACTGTTAGTTTAGGGGTAAGTGTCCGGAAATCCGTAGGCTTTAAAGCATAGAAATCACATTTTCCACCTGCTTTTACCACCTTTTCCGCTTCTCCATTCAACTTAATATCAAGGCCTTTTTTTAATTTGATTACCTTGGACATGTTATAATTATATTAAATAGTTTAATTATTTAAACAGTGAAGTTTAATTTTTCCAAATTAGCCACAAATATACAAACCTATTACGTAATTCTGTCGTTAATTGAATTTTAATTTGTCTTGAAAGAACATTTTTTTGATTTTTCTGGACGGAAAGAAATAAAAAGTTTTATGATTTCTTTAAAAAAGTGTTTATAGTGTTTTTTTCTGCTTAAAGGATGTAAAAATCTCTTTTCCTACTGAAAACGCTGAAGTGAACTTCTTCTATATAGGAACGTATATGCAGAGGATAAAGGAAATTTAATAAAAGATATAGATCCGGAATAGTGTTTCCGGTTTTTTCCGGAAGTCGGCTATTTTGTCAGAAAGAATAAAAATAAAGCTTCGTTATTTGTCATTTTGGCATGGGTTTTGATAAAATGGATGATTAAATAAGATAAATATGAAGACAATAGTAGTTGTAATTTTGATAGGTATAGGAATGATTTCATGTAATTCCTCCCGAAATATGGTAAAATTGACAGGTGTAAAATGGGTTTTAGAGAATTTGGAAGGAAAACCGTTACAAATGAAAGAAAATGGAAATAAGGTTTATATTCATTTTAACGATGCTGAAAAAAGAGCAGACGGAATGGCAGGATGTAATCGTTTTTTCGGAGCCTATGAATTGGACGGCAAGTCTTTAAAATTTTCCCAGATGGGAGCTACGCGTATGACTTGTCCGGATATGAATATAGAAACTGCTTTTTTTAAAATGCTGGAAAATACGGACCGTTTTGAAATTAAAGAGCGTAAGCTATTGTTGATGCACGGAAATCAGGTGCTTGCAGAGTTTAAAGAGGAACCTTTGAAAGAAAAATAATAACCAGAATTAGTT
>JAEXFF010000220.1 GCA_023400335.1 Bacteroidota bacterium | reverse complement strand
GGCAAATACAGGAATCCCGTTTAATTCGAAATAAAACGTTTCACCGTTTGTATCTTTTTTCCGGATGAGATGTAAAGTCCGTAAACCCGTAGTGATTTGCCGGCTATCCAATAGACTGTCATTTCTTCTTACATTTATCTGAAAAGTATATAATTCCGGTTTCCCTAACCCATTGCTCCACCATAGACGAGGATTCCGTATATTTACGGGAAGTCCGATGTGATTTTTCCCGTTTTTAAGTATGAGATTTTGCTGACTGATCGTTTTATTACTGTTGAGGATTTCGATTGTCACTTCCTGACGGCCTGCTGAGGTTACTGAAATTTCTGCATTCAGTTGGGCTGCTTTTTTGTTAACTTTCAATTGGTGAATAAAGATGTCTTCAATTTTCACGTCTTCCCAGGCTTCTATTATTACATTCCGCCAAATTCCGGAGGTAACTAGACGGGGACCCCAGTCCCAACCATAGTTATAAGGAGCTTTACGGGTGAATACGCTTACTTGATTGTTGCCCATACCGCCTAATATACTTTGATCATTTCCGGCTGGTAGTTTCAGACCGTAATTTTCCATTTCTTTTAATCCTTCCATGACGGGAGAATAAAACACTACCCTTATTTCGTTTTCTCCTTTTTGTAAAGGAGAAGAAACATCATAACTCCATGTCCTGAACATATTGTCGGTATGGCCTAATTTCTGTCCGTTTAGATAAATATCGGCATAAGTGTCGAGACCTAAAAAAGTCAGTCTTTTATGGCTTTTGTTCCATACTGTATCATTTATATAAAAGGTCGTTTTGTATTCCCAGTTTAATTTATCAATCCATTGCAATTCTTTCTCGTTTACCCGGTAAAAGGGGTCCGGAATTTGCCCGTTATCCAGTAAATCCGTATGTACAGTGCCGGGAACAGAAGCCGGCAACCAGCACCCTATGTTATATTGACGAAATGTCCAGTTTTGATCCAGATTTAATTTGCAGGGAGTATTTGCCTGAAGAGGTAAAAAAAAGCAAATTATAAAAAAAGAAAAGAGTAATTTATTCATGTCTGAATGATTTAGGTGCATACCAAACAAAATTAATAATTTTTTTAAATAGTTACAAAATATTGTTTCATTACTCTCTTTGTTTTGAAAGTTTTTAAGTCCCTATGGTTACATTTAAGCAGATCAACGGGCCTGAATAATACAGATTATAGAATATTTATTTTGTAATTCAGGTCTGTTTTCTGCCTTTTTTTAAAAGATTCCTATTCTGTAAATATATGATTTATTGAATATTAATGGACTGTTAAATAGACAATATAAACAGCGAAGAAAAGAAGTTTTTGTTAAGATTGAAAAAAGCCTATGTTTTTCTTTTATAATATTTAACTTTGTGACATGATTTTTTAAAATATACCTAAAAAAACGTATGTTTTTTGGGTGACGTGGCTAAATTAATAATTAAACGTTTTTATATGAAGAAAACCTTTGTAAAATGTCTGGTGTGTATAGTTCCTATGTTGTTACTGGCATGGACGACTATGGCTCAGGGAGTCGTAAAGGGCAAAATTATTGACTCGCAAACAAAAGAAGAATTGGTAGGGGCAACGGTTATGGTGCAGGGAACCGGAGAAGGAGCGGCAACAAAGCTGGATGGAAGCTTTGTCTTGGAGACTTCTAAGATGGAGGATCAGGTTTTGATTTTTCGCTGTGTAGGGTATAGGGAATTGAAAAAGGAAGTAAAGATTACTGCTAAACCTCTCAATTTAGGAATAATCAAAATGGAAACCCAATCCATCGGTTTAGGTGACGTTACGGTAACGGCATCTGTTGCTGTTCGGAGAAAGACGCCGGTAGCCATTTCTGTGATTGAACCGGTAGAGATTGAAAATAAACTTTCAACACAGGAATTTCCGGAAATTTTAAAATCTACTCCAGGGGTATATGCAACGAAATCAGGAGGTGCTTTCGGAGATTCCCGAATTAATTTACGCGGGTTTGAGCAGGCTAATATAGCTGTTATGATTAACGGTGTTCCGATGAATGATATGGAATGGGGAGGATTATATTGGTCAAACTGGGCTGGTTTGTCGGATGTAACGCGTTCTATGCAGGTTCAAAGAGGTTTAGGGGCTTCTAAAGTTTCTTCTCCTTCCGTGGGTGGTTCTATAAACATTGTAACGCGTACTACAGATGCTAAAGAAGGCGGTTCAATTTCATATGCTTTGGGAAATGACGGCTACAATAAAGTTATGTTCAATGTTTCAACCGGTTTACGAAAAGGCTGGGCAATTACTTTGTTGGGTGCTAAAAGTTGGGGGGACGGTTATATACAGGGTACGGAATTTGAAAGTTATTCGTATTTTGCCAATATTTCCAAGCAGATTAATTCTTCTCATATGCTTTCTCTTACTGTTTTTGGTGCGCCTCAATGGCATAATCAGCGTAGTAATTACGATGGATTAACAATAGAAGGATGGCAAAATGTCGAAAAATATATGGGTAAAGACAGGCAATACCGTTATAATCCTACTTATGGTTTCGGTTTGCATGGAGAACGTAAGACTTCCAGCTATAATCGTTATCACAAACCCCAGATTTCCCTGAATCATTTCTGGACGATTAATGAAAAATCCAGTCTTTCTACCGTATTATATGTTTCTATTGGCCGGGGAGGCGGGTATAAAGGATTGGGAAGTACTTCCGATTATGCGAATCAGTGGTTTGGTTCCAGCAACGGAACGTTGAATACATATTTCCGGAATGCCGATGGAACTTTTGCTTACGATAAGATTTATGAGTTGAATGCTTCCAGTGAAAATGGCTCTTATATGGCCATGTCAAATTCCATAAACGAGCACAATTGGTACGGCTTAATGTCTACTTATACGACTACTATCGGTAAATATTTTGATGTTTACGGAGGAGTTGACTTGCGGTATTATAACGGAACACATACCAATAAACTGGTGGATCTTTACGGTGGAGATTTTTTTATCGATCGCTACCGTGCTCAGGTAAATGCGAATAATAATGCCAATGCCAATAATCCGGAATGGGTAAATCAGAAATTGAAAGTGGGTGATGTTGTTTACCGGGATTACGACGGTTATGTAATGCAGGAGGGAATTTTCGGACAGGCTGAGTTTAACCGGGAAGCGCTGAGTGTTTTTGTTGCCGGTGCGGTATCGAATACTTCTTATTGGCAAAAAAATCATTTCTATTACGACAAAGACCATGAAAAATCATCTACTGAGAATTTTATTGGTTGGAATGTAAAAGGAGGGGCTAATTACAACCTGACCGATAATCACAATGTATTTGCCAATATCGGTTATATCTCCCGGGCACCTTTTTATTCCGGTGGGGTATTCTTATATGCTTTGAACAGTAATGCGACTAATCCGGATGCGGTCAATGAAAAAGTCTTTTCTTTGGAAGTCGGTTACGGTTTCCGTTCTTCCTTGTTTAGTGCCAATTTAAATCTTTACCGTACAGAATGGTTAGACAAGACGATGACCCGGACGATGGATATTACTTTACCTGATGGTACCAAAGACCGTTCAACAATTAATATGAGCGGAGTGAATGCATTGCATCAGGGAATTGAATTGGATTTTGTATTCCGTCCGATTAAAGATTTGGATATTAATGGTATGCTTTCAATAGGAGACTGGAAATGGAATAGCGTATCTACCGGTTATTTCTACAATTCCAGCGGACAACCTTTGAAAGACAATAAAGGAAATATTGCTTCTGGTATACAGGCGGAAGATCATGCCAAGATGGTATTGGATTTAGACGGTACCCGGGTGGGAAATTCTGCACAGACTACTTTTGCTTTGGGTGCTAAGTTCCAACCTTTAAAAGGGTTGAGGGTAGGTGCTGATTATACTTACTGGATGCGGAATTATGCAAATTTCAGTGTGGGAGGATCGAATGGAAGTGATTTGGTTATGAATGGGTTTAAGGCTTATGAAACTCCGTGGAGAATGCCTTCTGCCGGAGAATTGGATATGAATGTGAATTATTCCTTCTATATCGGTAAAATCCGGGCAACATTGTTTGGGAATGTGAATAATGTATTGGATAATAAGTCTATTTCAGATGCAACAGACGGGGCGAATCACGATTGGAAAACGGCTTATCAGGTATTTTACAGATTCGGACGTAATTACTCTATTCGCTTGAAAATCGCTTTCTAAAGGATTCTGATTAATTTTAAAGATAAGATTGCAGTATGAGAAAAAATAATATTTATTTTTATTTCGCAGCCCTACTCTTATTAGTAGGTTGTGAAGATTTCGATGATAAAAATTTTGATGGCTTGGATGATATGACTCGTCCGGAGAATCAGATTAATAAGGAATACACCCTTACGGCAGATGATTATGTTACAATTAGTGGCTTGACAGTAGAAGGAGTAGAAGCAGACGCACTGAAGGCCGTAAAGACTAATTTTTACCTGACGGCAGCGACTCCGGCACACGATGTGATTCCGGCATTTTTGGCTAAAAAATGGTTTACCGCTTCTTCTGGTTCTGCTGTAAAGGTTACTTACGACTTTGGAGGAGAAACACCGCTTTATTTGAGTGAATTGGCAGCAGCTCAGACCTATACTGTCAGTGCTGCAGATTATGTTACTGTTTGGGATAATGATAAATATGCCTTTTTTACTCCGTCCAAAAATCCGGATAAAAATTTACCTAAAATATTAGCGGCAGCTTTCCCGGAAGCTGAAGGCGGAGCTTATGTTTTGGCCTCTTATTTGTATTCGGCTACAGAGCCCGGAGGTGACGGGGAAGAACCCGGAGCTCCTTTTACAGAAGATTTCGAGACTGTTACGCCCAATGCTGATGTGGATTTATCCGGTTGGACCAACTTTACAGAAAAAGGAACAAAAAAAACCTGGCAGGGCAAAGCTTATGACGGGAATAATTATGTACAGTTTTCTGCCAACGGAAGTGGTGAGGCTGAAAATGTGGGCTGGTTGATTACCCCGGGTATTGACGTTAGTATTTATACGGCACCGGCATTTACTTTTGACTTAAAAATAGGATATTACAATGCTGAGTGTTTACAAATATTGGTATCTGAAGATTTTTCTGGGGATCCGCTGACAGCTACCTGGAAAGATATTACGGCTAATTTCTACCTTCCGAAAGAACCTACCAGCGGATATTCAGCTGATTGGATTGTAGCCGGTGTGGCTGATATGAGCGGTTATGACGGAAAAATTTTTATTGCTTTTAAATATTCCGGTTCCGGTACGGATGGAAAGACCACTACTTATCAACTGGATAATGTATATGTGGGAGATAATGTTCCGGTGAATAC
>JAEXFF010000064.1 GCA_023400335.1 Bacteroidota bacterium | reverse complement strand
ATTATGTTTGATATAATCCTGAAATTTCATCTGCTTTTTATATAAAAATTACGTCTATTCAAAACGGATAGCTTTTATAGGCTTAATCTTCGAAATCAACATAGTCGGCACGATCAACATGCTTATCGAGATGATCAACACACCTAAATTCAGCAAAATCACATATCCTATATTAAAATAAACGGGCACTGTATCCATATAATAATTCGCCGGGTCTAAATGTATAAATTGAAAATACTTCTGTATTCCAGCAATCAGAAAAGCTAAGCCATTTCCCCAAAGCATTCCTTTACCAATTAACCCCACTGCTATGTACAGAAATAACTTTCTCAAACTAATATCCTTATATCCCAATGCTTTCAATATCCCAATCAGAGACGTTTTGTCTAATATCAAAATTAATAATCCGGACACCATATTAAAACCGGCAACCACTACTAAAAGAATTAAAATAATCCACACATTGGTATTCAGCAAATCCAACCATTCGAATAATTGGGGCATACTATCATAAATAGTGGTTACCTTGTAAAAGGTATCCGTATTTTCCCAAGGTATCCGTTCATCTATTTTCTGTTCCGCTATAGGTAATAAATCCATATTCTTCAATTCTACAGATATCCCGGACACCTCTTTGGCACTCCATCCGTTTAAGCGTTGTAAATGCCGGATATCACACAACACAAATACCCCATCATATTCATTAAAACCAGTATCATATATCCCCTTAATAATAAAAACCCTGGCCCTGGGAGGGTCCTGCACAAAATGTGCCGTCACTTTATCCCCTACTTTCAGATTCAAATAATCCGCAATAAGAGAAGAAAGTAATATTTCATTAGACGGAGAAACGGTGTGGAAATCCGGGAATTCCCCCTCTTTTAAATTATTGACAAAAAAATCTCCCCTATAAGCAGAATCTACCCCGTGCAATACAATTCCGTGTATCTCCTGTTTACTCTTCAGAATCGCCGGTTTCGTCACATATACATAAAGATCTTTTACTTCCGGCAACTCCTCAATAGACTGCAACAAAGTGTCAGACGGCTGTATTTTCTCAGCAGAATAGGAACCGACACTTCCATAAGATGCGATATCTAAATGCGCTGAAAATCCGGTCAGTTTATTCGTAATCTCTTGTTTAAAGCCAGTGATAATAAAAATGGAAAGCAACATAATACAAACACCCAAGGCAACCCCCACCAAAGCGATTCGGATAATAGGCACAGACACCGCATTTTTCTCACGGCCGCTCAACAATCTCCGGGCTATAAACAATTCCAAATTCACTCGCTAATTTTTAATAATTTTTGGCACCGTATCTATGATTCGTAAACGATGCCTGTTTACAAGACTTTTTCAAAACGGATATACATTGCCTGTACAAAATTAAAGGAAAAACTAAGAAGTAAAAAATAAAACTTTAGAAATCCGGCCAGCTTCCTTTAGATTTATACACCTATTTTAATTATTTAAAATTAAAATGCGCAAATCACTATGTTTTTTCAAGAAATTTATCTAATATTGTTTCAAAATGTAAGTAACTATCGTTAAAATCATGCAAAACAATATTATTGATCAGCAACTCTTAGAAACTAAATTGTCAGAGTCGGCTATACACGATATGCAAGATGCTTCTATCCGTGATGTAGTAAAAGTAGCCAATCTTTTAGAAAAAGCAAGCGGGCATTCTTTTATCCGCATGGAAATGGGGGTTCCGGGTCTTCCTCCTTCCCGCATAGGCACAGAAGCTGAAATTGAAGCATTAAAGCTAGGTGTGGCACAATTTTACCCGATGCTGGAAGGTTATCCTTCCCTGTCGGAAGAAGCTGCCCGTTTTATACAGAATTTTATAGACATCCGTATACAGCCAGCCCACATTATTCCGACCGTAGGAGCGATGCAAGCTTCCTATACCGCTTTTATGGCGCTGACAGAATGCAATGAAGGACAAGATACCGTACTTTTTATCGATCCCGGATTTTCTGTACAGAAAACACAGTTGGAAGTAATCGGAAAACCTTATGAGACATTTGATATTTTTGAATTCAGGGGAGAAAAATTACGTACTAAACTGGAAGAATATCTGACAAAAGGGAATATCTGCGCAATCGTTTACAGTAATCCCAATAATCCGGCCTGGATTTGTCTGAATGAAGCAGAATTACAAATTATTGGTGAATTAGCCAATAAGTACAACATCATCGTTCTGGAAGACTTAGCTTATTTTGCCATGGACTTCCGGAAGGACTTATCCCATCCGGGCGTTGCTCCTTTTCAGCCAACTGTAGCCAGATACACCGATAATTACATCCTGATGATCTCCAGTTCGAAGCTCTTCAGCTATGCCGGACAACGCTTAGGACTTTTATGTGTGTCAGATACGTTGTATGCTAAGAAATACCCGCATTTAAAAAAACGGTATAAATCGGAAGAATTGGGTTATACTTTGGTATACAAATTAATTTATACTCAAACGTCCGGAACAGCACATTCCCCTCAATATGCAGTTGCAGCCATATTAAAAGCAGCCAATGAAGGACAGCTGGATATTTTAAAAGAGGTCAGGGAATACGGACAGAGAGCACACATTATGAAAACGCTTTTCCGGGAAGCCGGATTTGAAATTGTCTACGATAAAGACGGGGAAGAGCAAATCGGTGACGGTTTTTATTTTACCATTGGTTATCCGGGTATGAAAGGAGGGGAATTGGCGAAAGAATTACTTTATTATGGCATTTCCTCTCTTCCTTTAAAAGGCTGCGGCAGCAAGCGGGAAGGCCTGAGGGCCTGTGTATCTC
>JAEXFF010000049.1 GCA_023400335.1 Bacteroidota bacterium | reverse complement strand
CCACAGCATAATTAGACCTCGGTTTCTGCGGTTTCTCTTCTATGCTTAAAACATTACCATCTCTATCAAATTCGGCTACTCCGTAACGTTCCGGATCACTCACGTAATAACCAAAAACGGTAGCCTTGTTTTCTTGCTCAGCGTCTCTCACTGCTTTTTCCAACATAGGACGGAATCCTTGACCGTAGAAAATATTATCACCTAACACTAAGCATACAGCATCACTCTCGATAAACTCTTTTCCGATAAGAAAAGCTTGTGCTAAACCTTCCGGGCGAGGCTGCTCGGCATATTCAAACCGTACTCCGAAATCACTTCCCTTTCCCAGTAGACGCCGGAAGGCTGGCAAATCTTCTGGCGTAGATATAATTAGTATCTCTCGGATTCCGGCTAACATGAGCACAGAGATCGGATAGTAAATCATTGGTTTATCATAAACTGGCAATAATTGCTTCGAAACTCCTTTAGTAATAGGATACAATCTGGTACCAGAGCCTCCGGCTAAAACAATACCTTTCATAAATAATAATATAAATAGTATAACTAAATAATTCAATGCTTCATACTTACTAGGCCTATTCCTGAACTCAGATATCAGTATCTTCATCTGCGGAGATGGCATCCATTCCCAAAACCTAAATCTAAAACAGTCAGATATGCAACGACCGACACCACCAGAGAATGCAAACATATTCCGACTGCCCCATCATGCATAGCATAAAAGACATATACGTCAATCCGATAATGTTATTCAGACCTATGGATACGTATGAAAGCAAGGCTCACGCCTTTAATTGGTTGATTGCCATTTATTTCCTGTTTTTCTAGCTGATTTCCTGTCTACCAACAGAGCATAAAATTCATTTCCAAATTGTTTTCCCACTCTCAAATTCTATTTTGAATCGGTATCGCCATTCAGGAACCGGTCTAATTTATCCTTATCTCTGATCCGTCCCTTGTTATAGAAGATGGCGACAAGTAAAATATACAGGGCGTACAAAAAGAAGCCGACAGCAACACCCAGGAAATACCAGAGGTGAAAGTCGCGGTTGCCGAAACGCTCGCCGAGCGTAGCCAGCGAAGAAATACCGTCACCACCGAGGATGGAAGCGATGGACGCTACCAACATCGTAGGGGTGAACTTCCTATAACGGCGGATGAAATATAAAATCATTCAGCCGACAACGACACCGATCAGAAAAGGAGCTATATTTTCCAGCATAATTGCAAATTCGAGAACGTTCAGCGTTTTATACACACTCTATGTATCTCCGCTATATACTTGTTCCTTTACAACCTCAACATAAAATATTCCGAGACAGTATAATCAAAATATATTTGTAACCTCTCCAATTTTGATTTTAATACTAAAAAATTAAAAAATGAAGAAATTATAATAATATGGAATAATCCCTTTTAAGAAGATTACTATTATTTGTTCTTTTTGATATTCATTTCTAATGCGAATCAGCAGTTGAAAACACCTTCTAATTCATTTATTTAAAATGTTATTATTCAGTTAATTATCTCATTTGTTTATTTTTCAATCTTATTGAAAATCAGTATATTAGAAGAATGAAACCACTCATTATTCTAATTATGATTCACAAGGAGAAAGAGTTGAAACTTATAAAAATATATATGTATATCTGCGATGTTTATCAGTTTTCATTGAAGTTCAATTGCCAGCGATTCAGTAACAATGCAAATCCCCTCTTTACTGATGAGGAACTGCTTACTGTATATCTGTTCTGTGGAGCGTATCAGCGCTACTTCAACATCAAAGATATATATACATTCACTAAAGAATATTTGCTTTCCTGGTTTCCTAATCTTCTTTCTTATCAGACATTCAACTATCGGTTGAATCGGATGAGTGGAGCGATTAACGAACTTGTAAAGCATCTCATTACATTCTTTAAACCAGAGGATTACGATTCTATGTCATCACTTATTGACTCTATGCTCATTATTACCTGTGTAGGAAAGAACAAAACCGGTAAAGTTGCCACTGAAATTGCAACTAAAAGATACTGCTCAACCAAGAACATGTATTATTTTGGGCTCAAACTCCTCACCGTAGCTTTTTGCAGAAAAGGAACCATACCATTCCTTGAAATGATAATCTTATCATCGGCAGAGGAAAATGATTTGACTGTTCTTAAAAGAGAGGCGGCTGATAGACTGACCCAAAGGAATATCTTTGCAGATAAGATTTACTCTGATTTCTCTTTCTGGGGAAACAAGCAGCAATAACAGGATGTTACTATGCTCACGCCTGTAAAAGCAATAAAAGGAAAAGATACCATTATTACTCAAAGGGAGAAAGCAGGCAGAGCCCTATTCTCTACAGCTGTTTCAAAGGTCAGACAACCCATAGAATCGTTTTTCAACTGGCTGAATGAGAAAACAAATATTCAAAGAGCGATGAAGGTCAGATCTACATCTGGGCTTCTGGTTCATACGATGAGTAAAATTGCCATCGCATTCATTTATCTAATTTTCTAAAACAATGAATCAGAGTTCAACTACTGATTCGCATGAATTATAATTATTTATTATATCTTATTTAAAGTGAAGAAAGAGAAGAAATTTATTGAAAATTTAACTAAAATAAACGCTCGTTTTTATTGTCAAAAATTTTGTCTACAGAAATTTTACATTTCTATACTGAATGCCATTTATTTTAATAGAAACAAATTTAATACAGAATGGAATTGAAATCTAAAAATTAAAACTATTATTTATGGCTTCGCCTGGTAAGTCCCACCTTTTGTGAGTCAGAATAGTCTCTCTACCTATTTCAGCTACAAAATTACATATAAAAAACAAATTTCAAAGTCATTTAAGGCATAATATTCCTACAATTATTAACATATATAACATTTAAATATCTTTTCAATTCCTTTTATGGTAAAAATTAAATTTTAGAAGTTGGAAGGTTATAAAATAAACTTTAAAATATTTCATTTAAATTTCCTTGTAATAAAGATTCACATTTAGATTTCGTTTCCCCTTAAAAAACGAGCGTTTATTTGGGTAAATTTGAATTTAAATAAAATTGTTTTTTACTTTAAATAATTTTATTTAAATGTTTGTAAATTAAGTAGAAGGCATGTTTTCCCCTGAATTTTCCGGACTGTTTTATTTTATAAATAGTATATATCTGTTTTTCACTAAATATGTTGAATATAAACAAATTCATAATTGATCATATTACCTGTCGTCCGGTCAGCCTGTTTGTTTCTGATATAGAAGCAAACCATGAGCAACTGAAACAGGAGATTGAAGGTAAAAAAGTGTTGGTTATTGGAGGAGCAGGGACGATCGGTTCATCCTATATACGGGCTCTCCTTCCTTTTAAACCGTCGAGATTAGTTGTAGTAGATATCAGCGAAAACGGATTAACGGAACTGACCCGTGATTTGCGTTCTACATACGGACTCTATATGCCGGAAAATTATAAGACTTATCCGGTCAGTTATGCGGATCCGATTTTTGAAAAAATTTTCCGGAAGGAAAAGGGTTTTGATATTGTAGCTAATTTCTCTGCCCACAAACATGTCCGGAGTGAAAAAGATCAATATTCGGTAGAAGCTTTAATTGAAAACAACGTTATAAAAGCCAGGAAATTATTGGATCTGCTGGTAGAATTCCCTCCCCGGCATTTTTTCTGTGTTTCTACGGATAAAGCCGCCAATCCGGTTAATATTATGGGTGGAAGCAAGCGGATCATGGAGGATATGATCATGGCTTATGCAGATAAGTTTAAGGTTTCTACGGCCCGTTTCGCCAATGTCGCTTTTTCGAACGGCTCTTTATTAGCTGGATTCATCGAACGTCTAATGAAACACCAGCCCCTTGCAGCTCCTTGTGATGTGAAACGTTATTTTGTTTCTCCGGAAGAAAGTGGACAGATCTGTATGCTGGCTTGTATATTGGGAAAAAATCGGGAAATCTTTTTTCCGAAATTAGGTGAAGAGCAGATGATGACCTTTTCGGCGATTTGTGATAAATTCTTACGAACGCTGGGGTATGAGGTCAGGTATTGTAAGAGCGAAGATGAAGCAAAAGAATTTGCTGTAAAAATGGAGGAGAATCCGAAAGTATATCCTGTTGTTTATTTTAAAAGTGATACGACAGGAGAAAAGGATTTCGAAGAGTTTTATGTACCGGGAGAGAAATTGAATTGGGATCGTTTTTCTTCTTTGGGAGTTATTGAAGAGGTTAAATCCCGTTCCATAGAAGAACTGGATCTCCTATTTTATAATCTGAATAAAACGTTTTCAAAGCCGGATTTTACCAAAGATGAGGTTGTGGCTATATTAAAAGATTTCATTCCCAATTTTGAACACGAAGAAAAGGGAAGGAATCTGGACCAAAAAATGTAATTAATCAGAGTGATCATGGAATATCAAATTCCTTTATTTCAGTTAAATTTCGACGAAGAAGAAATTCAGGCTGTAACACAGACAATACGTTCAAAGTGGATTTCAACCGGTCCTAAATGTGAGGAATTAGAAAAACTGTTTGTTGAAATGATGAGGGTGAAATATGCAGTAAGTTTATCTAATTGTACGGATGCTTTGCATTTGGCCTGTTTAACGTGCGGTATTGGACCGGGGGATGAAGTGTTATGTCCTTCTTTAACTTTTGCAGCTTCGGTAAATTGTATCCGATATGTAGGTGCGACTCCTGTTTTTTGTGATATTGTTGGACCGGAACATATAAATATTGATCCGGAGGATATTAAAAAGAAGATAACGTCTAAAACGAAAGCTGTGGTTGTTGTCCATATGGCAGGATTTCCTGCAAAAATGGATGAGATAATAAAAATAGCAGAAGAATACGGTTTGAGAGTTATTGAAGATGCTTGTCACGGGCCGCTCTCCGAATACCATGGGAAGAAATTAGGAACCATTGGGGATGTGGCTACATTTAGTTTTTTTTCCAATAAAAATATCAGTACAGGTGAAGGGGGGATGCTGATTACCAATAACGAGGAAATTGCTTCTAAGGCCCGTTCCCTACGTTCTCATGGAATGACAACAATGTCCTACCAAAGGGCAAAAGGACATGCGACTTCTTATGATATTGTCGATTTGGGATATAATTTCAGAATGGATGATATACGGGCTTCAATTGGTTGCGTACAAATGAGAAAATTGCAGGCTGATTTGGAAAAACGAGTTCACGTAAGAAGTAAATATATCGAAGAATTATCAAAAATAGAAGGGATTGTCGTACCCTTTGCGGCTAACTCAGAATTTGTTTCTAATTATATTATGCCGATCGTAATAAGCGGTTCTACAAGGGAGAGAAGGGATAAAATCAGAGATGAAATCCATGCTGCCGGCATACAAACAAGTAATCATTATCCTGCGGTTCACCGTTTTTCTATATACAAAGATTATGGAGCTGTATTGCCACAGACAGAATACGTGAGTGATAATGAGATAACCCTACCGATGTATGCGGCATTGACTGATGAACAGATCGAGTTTATTGCCTGTACGGTAAACAACGCCATTCATGGATAAGAAAGTCATCTTGGTAGGAGGGTTCCATGAAATTATTGAACTTTGTGAAGAAAATAAAGTTCAGATAACCGGAATAATCGATCCTCATCTGACAGAACAAACCTATTGGGGATGTCCGGTTTTAGGGAAAGACGGGGATGCGGAACGATTGTATGATTTCTATAAAGAAGTACCGGTTTTAATTACTCCTGATCTGCCCCGTATCCGCTTTAAGTTGTACAATTACTATACACAGATTGGTTTTAAGGTGGCATCTTTGATTAGTAAGGATGCTTATGTCTCCCGTAGTGCAAAAATAGGGGAAGGAACAATTGTGCAAAGGGGTGTCCATATTTCTTCCAATGTCAATGTGGGGAAAATGGTAAAGCTGAATACTAATGCTAATGTTATGCATGATTGTCAGGTAAAAGATTATGCTACCGTGGCCCCCGATGCTGTATTATTAGGAAAGGTTATTGTAAATGAGGCCTCTTATATTGGTGCCAATGCGACTCTTTTACCGGAAATTGTCATTGGCGAAAACGTTATTGTAGGCGCCGGGGCAGTTGTTACTAAACGAGTGCAACCGAATACAATAGTAAAAGGAATTCCTGCAAAATAATTATAATGAATAAATCAAGGGTTATTCAAAGTTCTTTATCCATTATTGAAGCGTTGAAAAAAATGGATGAAGAGCGGGTAAAATCTTTATTGGTTTTCTCGGATGATAAATTTCTTTCCTTATTGACGATAGGTGACATTCAGAGGGCCATTATTTCAGATTGTGATTTGAATATGAATATTGAGCATATATTGGATATTCATAATAAAAAGTATTGTTCAGCGCAAGATCCGATTGAGGTAATTAAGGCAAAAATGTTAGAATTACGGGCGGAATGTATGCCGGTTATTTCTTTAGAAGGGAAATTAGAAAAAGTTTATTATTGGGAAGATTTATTTTTATCTCAAACTGTTGATCAGGAAAGAGAGAAAATAAATTTGCCTGTGGTTATAATGGCTGGCGGTAAAGGGACACGGCTGAAGCCTTTAACGAATGTAATACCTAAACCCTTAATTCCAATAGGGGAAAAAACGATTCTGGAAACAATAATGGATCAGTTCGAAACCATTGGTTGTAATCAGTTTTATATGTCGGTAAATTACAAATATGATATTTTGGAATTTTATCTGAATCAATTGGTCCGAAAATATAATATTCGTTTTTTTAAAGAAGACAAACCTTTAGGTACTATCGGTAGCGTATCGCTTTTAAAAGATAAAATTAAAACTCCGTTCTTTTTATCAAACTGCGATATAATTATAGATCAGGATTTCCGGGATGTTTACGAGTATCATCGCGCCAACCGGAATGATATAACTCTTATAACTTCACTGAAAAGTTTTCAAATCCCTTATGGAGTCATTGAGACGGCAAAGGACGGAATCATGACGGGTTTATCGGAGAAACCAGAATATACCTATATGATTAATACCGGCGTTTATCTCTTAGAACCGGGATTAATAAAAGAAATACCTGAAAATGAATTGTTCCATATAACAGATTTAATAGAAAAGATCAAAAATAAGGGAGGGAAAGTTGGGTGTTTCCCCGTCAGTGAAAAATCGTGGACCGATATCGGGGAATGGAATGGCTATTTAAAATTGATTAACGTATGAATCGAATAAAGGTTGCCTGGTTATGTCATTTAACCAGTCCTGAATTGAATCAATACTATGGAACAGATAAAAAAGAAATTGCAGCTTGGATTCCTCAGTTTATAGATGTAATTAAAAATCAGACAGAGCTGGAAATTCACATTATCGCTCCTAATTATTATACAAATAAAAACGATGATTTTGAGATAAATAGAATACACTATCATTTATTTAAATTTTATTCGACAATCATTCCCAATCATTTAAGTACTTTATTTTTTATTTTAAATAAGGGACGTAGGGTTAAGTCTGAAGTGAATCGTATTGTAGAAAAGATAAATCCTAATATAGTTCACTTATATGGTTCTGAAAATTTTACTTATTCAGAAGGTATTTTACCCTTATTGGGAAAATATAAAGTACTGATAAGTATACAGGGATTGATTAGTGATGTTGCCAATAAAGGAAATCTTTACAGACGTTATATCATTAATCAAAGGATACAGATTGAAAATGAAATAAATTCTGAATTTAAAAACTTTACATTTTCTTGTACGGACAATAACTTTCTCCAGAAATTTCTGGATAAGTATCCCGGTAAAAATGTTTATGAACTGATTTTTCCTACGAAGATACCGTCTATAGATGCGACTACTGTAAAAAAAGAATTCGATTTAGTATTTTGGGGCAGGATCTCTGTCAATAAAGGTATCGAAGATTTTATTCAGGCGGTAGCTATTTTGTCTAGAAAGAAAAATAATTTTAAAGCCCTTATCGTAGGAAGTTGCTCAGAACAATATTATAAAAGAATTTCCCAGTTCATTTCAAATTATAAGATTAAAGAAAATATTGTTTTTGCTGGTTATCAAAAAAGTGATAATGATTTGTTTGCGTGGGTATCTAAAGCAAAAGTATACGCTTTACCAACATATTTTGATGCTATGCCCGGTAGTATCAGGGAAAGTATGTTTTTAAAAATTCCAGTTGTCTCTTATCCTGTTGGATTAATTCCCGAGTTCAACAAGTCTAAAAAATGTATTTTGTTAGCGAAAGAGAGGGATATTGAAGACTTAGCTGAGCAAATTTGGACACTGTTGAACAATAAAGCTTTGTATGGGGAAATTGTTGATAATGCTTATGACGAAATAAAATATAGGTATTCAAATGAGCGTATTTACGGGCAATTGATGAAATGTTATAATGACATTTTGCATATCGATTCTAAAAAAGTATAAACAAATTTAAAATTCATTCTTTTGAGTTTCGTTAAAAATGATTGATGGCAGAAGATAGAAATTCATACAAAAATATAACGAAAGCCATTTCTTTATTTGGGGGAGTACAAATCCTTCAAATTATTGTGAGCATTATAAAAAATAAATTTGTTGCCCTTTTAATTGGCCCGGTGGGAGTTGGGATAGTCGGAATGCTTACTTCATCTACTGATTTGATATCTTCGATGACAAATTTCGGGCTGAGGACAAGTGCAGTTAGAGATGTATCTCAGGCATACTCCACCGGAGACACTCCTAAGATAAGTATAGTCATTACAGTCTTACGCAAGTTAATATGGTTTACTGGTATTTTGGGAATGATCATTACCTTTTGCTTTTCTTCTTTGTTAAGTGAATGGGCTTTCGGGAATAACGACTATTCTGTATCCATAAAACTAATAGCTATTGTCGTTTTATTCACCCAATTATATAATGGCCGCTTTGTATTACTTCAGGGTACATTTCAATATAAAGCGATAGCGAAGTCAGCATTAATCGGGAACCTTATAGGATTGTTTATTATAATTCCCCTTTATTATATATGGAAAATTAAGGCAATTGTTCCGGTTATTATCGTCACTTCCTTATGCAGTTATTTGGCCGTATGGTTTTATTCCCGGAAAATTTCATTTCCTAATATAAAATTGAGCATCCGGGAATTTTGGAAGGAAGGTCGGTTAATGTTAGTTTTAGGAATGGCAATAGCTCTTTCGGGGGTCGTAGGGACGGGTCAAATTTATTTATTAAGGGTCTATATTTCTAATTATGGTAATATTCTGGATGTCGGATTATATACTGCTGGGATTGCAATAGCTTCCTCTTATGTCGGAATCGTATTAAATGCGATGAGTTCGGACTATGCTCCTAGATTATCTGCTGTAGCCAATGATGCTAATCTCTTGTCGTTGACAATAAATAAACAAGCTACTCTTTTGATAACCATTTTATCTCCCTTGATTGTTGCTTTTATTGTCTTTATTAAACAATTAGTTATTTTGTTATACTCGACTAAATTTATAGCTATTACGACTATGGTGGAGTGGATTATGTTCGGCATGATTTTCCGGGCATTAAGTTGGTCCATTTCTTTTTGTTTTATTGCAAGAGGTGAACCAAAAACATTTTTTCTGAACGAGTTACTGACTTCTTTTTATTCACTGTTTTTTTCCGTTATCGGTTATAAACTGGCTAATTTCACCGGGATGGGGATTGCATTTTGCTTGACTTATTTTTGTTATACCATTCAAGTGTATATCTTATCTCGAAAAAAATTTAGTTTTCATTTTAACCATGATTTTTTTAAAATGGTTATTCCTCAAATACTTATATGTACGTTTCTTTTTATCTTATTTAGAATATTAGGGTATTCTGTATACAGATATATTATAGGTGCAATTGCCTTAACGGGTATTCTCTTTTTATCTTATTATTATTTAGATAAAATGATAGGAATACGCCACATTATCCGGAATCGGATAAATAAAATCAGAAAATGATGAAGGATATTACTTATAAAATTACAGTAATAATAATTACATATAATCAAGAAAAATTGATTGGCCGGGCACTTGATTCTATTTTAATTCAGAAAGAATGGGGGCTCTCCGAAATCATTATATGCGATGACTGTTCTACTGACAATAATTGGGACATAATTCAGGACTATGCACGGAAATATCCGGATATTATCAAGCCGTTCCGGAATGAGAAAAATTTAGGGATTTTTAAAAATATAGAAAGTACATGGCAGAAAAATATCAATGGCGATCTCGTCTTGTATGTTTCCGGAGATGATGCTATTGTGGACGGACTTTTCGTAAAGTTGTACGATTCCATTCAGGAACAGCAAATAGATGTCAGCAAAGGTTCTTTTTGTATTTATTCAGATCAGAAGGTGATTTTTCCCAATAGTAAGGAATTAATTTTATCCAATAAATTGATAGCAAAAGGATACGATGCCGTCAGTTTGAAAATCAGGGGCCTCTTATTTTCGGCAAGAGGTATATTTTATAGTAAAGAATTGTTTTCCAGATTTTTGCCTGTAAAAGAGATCGGTATATTCACAGATGGGTTGATTGATATACAAGTCCAGTTATATGCTGATAAAAATTATTACTTTGATTTTATAGGGGGCATTTATTATTCGGGAATAGGGGCTTCTTCGAAAATTGGTAAAAAGGAGTCTTTAGAATCTTATATAAAACTGTTTTCTGAATACGAGAAAATACTTTCGTTATCACCCAAAGATAAAAAATGGTTGAAATTTGAGATCGCAAAGTCTAAATTCAGAATTCAGCCCTCATTTAAATTATTTTGCCTGTCGGTCATGTATTTTATGGGTAGTATGGATTTTAGGTACGGGGTGAATTGTAAAAAATATGGTTTGGAGTTCGCTTACATGGCAAAACAATTATTTATCAGGCATTAACCCTATGATCATTCTTAAACATTTGATATGAAAGGAATTGTTTTAGCAGGAGGTTCCGGGACACGTTTATATCCGATAACCAAAGGTGTTAGTAAACAGCTACTGCCTATTTACGATAAACCCATGATTTATTACCCTATTTCGGTCTTGATGTTGGCTGAAATTCGAGAAATATTAATCATTTCCACTCCACAGGATTTGCCTGGGTTTAAAAGGTTGCTCGGAGACGGCAGTGCTTACGGAGTTTCTTTTGAATATGCTGAACAGGCTCGTCCGGAGGGGTTAGCACAAGCTTTTATTATAGGAGAGGAATTTATTGGTAATGATGCAGTTTGTTTGGTATTGGGTGATAATATATTTTATGGTCAGGGTTTTAGTCCGAAGCTCCAGAAGGCGGTAGCTGATGCAGAATGTCATCAGAAAGCCACTATTTTTGGTTATCATGTAGGAGATCCGGAAAGATATGGAGTTGCTGAATTTGATAAAGAAGGGAATTGTCTTTCTATAGAGGAAAAACCTCAGTATCCAAAGTCAAACTATGCGGTTGTCGGCTTATATTTTTACCCCAATAAGGTAGTTGAAGTAGCTAAGCATATCAAACCGTCTTTGCGGGGAGAACTGGAAATAACGACAGTTAACCAACAATTTTTAGAAAATAAAAACTTGAAGGTTGAAATCTTGGGTAGAGGCTTTGCTTGGTTAGATACGGGTACACATGATTCGCTTAGTGAAGCCTCTACGTTTGTAGAAGTGATAGAAAAACGTCAGGGGTTAAAGGTGGCCTGTCTGGAAGCAATCGCTTTCCGGAAAGGATGGATTTCTGAGAAACAAATGAGGGAATTGGCTCAGCCGATGATTAAAAATCAGTATGGCCGATATCTTTTGAAAGTAGTTGATGAAGTAAAAGAAAACTGAAAATACATGGATTTTAAGCGAAGTATAATGATTACCGGTGGAGCTGGGTTCATTGGTTCACATGTTGTCCGGTTGTTTGTAAATAAATATCCCGAATATCACATTATTAATGTTGACAAACTGACTTATGCCGGAAACTTGGCAAATTTGAGTGATATAGAAGAACAGGTAAATTATACCTTTATCAAAGAGGATATTTGTAATTTCGGGAAGATCTTAGACTTATTCGGGAAATACCATGTAGATGGAGTCATTCATCTAGCCGCTGAAAGTCATGTAGATAGGAGCATAAAAGATCCTTTTGTATTTGCGCAAACCAATGTTCTTGGGACCCTTTCGTTACTGCAAGCTGCCAAACTTACCTGGGAAGCTACTCCGGAGAAATATGAAGGGAAACGGTTTTATCATATTTCTACAGATGAAGTTTATGGGGCATTGACTTTTGACGGCTCTCTATTTACAGAAATGACAAAGTATAATCCACATAGTCCTTATTCTGCCAGCAAAGCATCCTCAGACCATTTTGTCAGGGCTTATCATGATACGTACGGATTACCTACCATAGTGACAAATTGTTCTAATAATTATGGTCCCTATCAATTCCCGGAAAAATTAATTCCTCTGTTTATCAATAATATTTGTCATAAAAGACCCCTGCCGGTTTACGGGCAAGGGCAAAATGTACGGGATTGGTTATATGTGGAGGACCATGCCCGTGCAATTGATATCATTTTTCACAAAGGTAAAATTGCTGATACTTATAATATTGGCGGTTTTAATGAATGGAAAAATATAGATCTTATAAAAACAATTATTAAAACGACAGACCGTCTTTTAGGAAATCCGGAAGGCTATTCGGAATATTTAATCACGTATGTTACTGACCGTGCAGGTCATGATTTGCGTTATGCCATAGATTCCGCTAAATTAAGTAATGAGTTAGGTTGGGAACCTTCTTTACAATTCGAGGAAGGAATTGAAAAAACCGTAAAGTGGTATTTGACGCATCAGGAATGGATGGACCATATTACTTCCGGAGCGTATGAAAAATATTATGAGGGTATGTATAAAAATAGGTAATATGACACTAGATGAGGTAAAAATAATAGATCTTCCAAAATTTCTGGATAAACGAGGGAATTTGTCTTTTGTAGAAGAATTTATACATATTCCTTTTAAAATAAAACGGGCCTATTGGCTTTATGATGTCCCGGGAGGCGAGAGCCGGGGCGGTCATGCTTACAAAGAGAATTGTGAATTTATGATTGCCCTTTCCGGCAGTTTTGATGTCATACTGGATGATGGCAACAGACGTGAAATATTTTCTTTAAATCGTTCTTATTACGGTTTATATATTCCTAAAGGTTTGTGGAGAGAAATGACTAATTTTTCTACCAATTCTTTGGCTTTGATACTAGCATCGACGAAATATGATGCGAAGGATTATATCCGCGATTATGATGAATTTAAAAAATATGTGGCCGATGAAAAAGAATAGTGTTTATGATTGTACGATTATCGAATTTGATAAACATCATAGTGAACGGAAGGGAAATATTTCAGTTGTAGAGAATAATGATACCATTCCTTTTGAAGTGAAACGTACTTATTATTTATACGATGTCCCGGGGGGAGAATCGAGAGGGGCGCATGCCCATAAAAAATTAAGTCAATTAATTATTGCAGCCAGTGGTTCATTTAATGTGATCCTTGATGATGGAAATGTAAAAAGGACATTTACACTCAACAGACCTTATCAAGGCTTATATATCGTGCCCGGAATTTGGAGGGATTTAAATGATTTTTCTGCAGGATCCGTTTGTATGGTATTAGCGTCAGCAGGATACGATAAGAATGATTATATCAGAGATTATACGGAATTTTTAGCGTTTCGACACAATGAGTAATATCAATCCGTTAGCTGATGTGAAAAGTGAGCATATCGGTGAAGGGACGAAAATATGGCAGTTTTGTGTCGTATTGCCCGATGCAGTTATAGGTAAGAATTGTAACATATGTTCCCATGTACTGATAGAAAATGAAGTGGTTATTGGAGATAATGTGACTATTAAATGTGGTGTGCAGGTTTGGGACGGTATACAAATAGGAAACAACGTTTTTATCGGTCCGAATGTCACTTTTACCAATGATTTAATCCCTCGCTCTAAAAAGGATTACATCAGAAGAAACACCGTTATAGAAGAGGGAGCTTCAATCGGAGCCAATGCAACTATAATTGCGGGGCATACGGTAGGAGCTTATGCCTTTATCGGGGCAGGAAGTGTTGTTACGAAAGATATCCCTGCCAATACTGTCTGGTATGGTAACCCGGCCAGACAGAAAGGATATATTACGAATAAAGGTATTTTGCTCGGTATGGATAAAAAAGATAAAGAAGGAAAGCTATACGAATTATGATTAAGTTTTTGGATCTGCAGAAAATAACAGCCAAGTATGCAGATGAAATTCAGGAGGCCGTTTTGCGTGTCACGAATTCGGGCTGGTATCTCCAGGGAGGAGAGAACGATAAATTTGAAGCCAATTATGCTAAATATATTGGTACGAAATATACGGTAGGTTGTGCTAATGGATTAGATGCTTTGATATGGATTTTCAGAGCATATATTGAAATGGGAGTCATGAATCCCGGAGACGAAGTAATTGTTCCGGCTAATACCTATATTGCTTCTGTTCTGGCCATTTCAGAAAATGGTTTAAAGCCGGTATTAGTAGAACCTGATATCGATACTTATCAGATAGATGATTCTAAAATCGAAGAAGCGATTACTACACATACAAAGGCAATCCTGATTGTTCATCTATATGGTCAATGTGCTTATACGGAGAAAATAAAAGAATTATGCAAAAAATATAATTTAAAATTGATAGAAGATAATGCACAAGCGCATGGTTGTTTCTATCAGGGGAAAAAGACAGGATCGCTTGGGGACGCTGCCGGACATTCATTTTATCCCGGAAAAAACTTAGGAGCATTTGGGGATGCAGGTGCTGTTACAACGGATGATGAAGAATTGGCTAAAATCGTAAGAGCTGTTGCAAATTACGGATCTACAAAAAAATATGTTTTCGAATATTGTGGCCGAAACAGTAGATTAGATGAATTACAGGCAGCAATTCTGAATGTCAAGTTACGGCATCTGGATGAGGATGTGGCCATCCGGCAGCAAATTGCTAAGCGTTATATAACCGAAATAACAAATCCTAAAATTATTTTGCCCTTTATCAGGGATTGGAAAGCACATGCTTTTCATTTGTTTCCGGTTCGTTGTAAAGAACGCGATAAATTACAGCAATATTTGACCGGTAATGGAATTCAGACAATCATACACTATCCTATTCCTCCTCATAAACAGAAATGTTATAGAGAATGGAATAATTTGTCATTTCCTGTTACCGAACAGATTCACCGGGAAGAGTTAAGCTTGCCTATTAGTCAGGTTTTAACTACCACTGAAACAAATACAATAATAGAATTACTAAATGAGTTCTAAAATTAAATCTTATTTTCGTATAGAGTATTTATTGCTTTTTTTATGCTCTATCCAATTCTTGTCCTATTTCAATCCCATTATATATTTATTATTTTTATATTTAATTTTTAAAAATAAAATAGATCTTTCCGCTTGTAGGACAGTACATTTTTTAACAATAGTACTTTTTGCCGTTTTATATTTTCTGTTTATTGTTGAAAATGCTGTAATTACAGATTATATTACATGGATTGTTTCCTATATAATTGGATTTTCCTTAGTTAAGGATAAAAAATCAATGCTGATTGTCCTATTAATTATGGGGCTGGGAAATGGTTTTTATAGTACCTTGATTAGTATTGATAATTATATACATTACGGATTAAATGTAGGGGCAAGGGTATTATCGGCCGTTTGGTGGGATGGGGAGGTTTCTGCAACTGCGCATTCTTGTATGTTTTTGATATTTAGTGGTTTATTGTATCCGATGTTGTTCATATATAAGTCTTCTTTCTCGTTTAAAATCCTGATGGTTTTATTTTGTATCTCTCTTTGCCTGTCAGCTATAATGTCCGCTTCCAGGTCTGAGTTGCTTTATCCTCCGGTTATTGTTGTATTAACCGCTATATTTTATGGTATTAAAACTTCAAGTGTAAAGCATTTTAACTATTTAATTTTTATTACTGTTATTTTAGTTATACTCTATACGTTTGACATCTTTCATATCAGGACCTTTTTTGAAAATCAATTTATTTTTGTCCGGTTTACCGAAAAATATGACGGGGGTATAGTTGAAAATGCCAGAGTTAGTAGCTGGCCCTTATTTTTCAATAATTTCGGCAAATATCTTTTCGGGGGATTAAATACTATAAATCCTTTGCTCTACATGCATAATATGTTTTTGGATACATTTGCTTTTACAGGTATATTCCCCTTTATGTTGTTGATAATAATTGTGTTTCAAAGCTGTAAGTCATTATATAAGATTTCGAAAATAGGAGATGCTTTTGAAGCGGATTTGTTTTTTGGAGTCATGATTGCTTTTTTGCTGATTTTTAATACAGAACCTATATTGCAGGCTTCAAGCTGGTTTTTTTCTTTTTACCTGATCGTATTTGGAATGCTGGATAAAAGATTAGTTTTATTGAAAAGGAATAAAATGAATAGGGCCACTTTAGTTGTTTCATGACTTTTCTGCTATAGATAATATTTAATTTAAAAATTTATAAGCAATTTTAAATAGAATGAATATTCTTTATATATCCACTTCCATGGATGAAGATTTAATCGCTAAAATCAAATTAAAGAATTCTAATTATTCCATTGCTGCTATAAAATATGCGGACTTAATTCGGAAGGGGTTGGAGAATAATAAAAGTATTGTTTTAACTAATGTATTTTCTCCGACTTTTACCACCTGGCCTCATGTAAATACATTTTTATTTTTCAATCACCGTCAGTTGAGCGGAAAATATATTTCTTTTATTAATCTACCCTTTCTAAAACAGTTCACAATGTCTTTTAGCGTTTTTGTTAAAACATTGGGCTGGGTCCTGAAAAGTAAGAGAAAAGAGAAGAATATAATTATTTTAAGTTCGATACAATTGCCTTTTCTCTTAGGTACTTTTTTTTTAAAGCTATGGGGTGTTAAAATTGTATCTTTTGTTCCCGATCTTCCCCAATATCAATATGGGTATACAAGAGATCGCAATATTATAAGACGTTTTTTTACGCCTTTATATATTAAAATTTGCAATATTTTTATCTATGCAATAGATTATTACGTGTTTATCACTAAACAAATGGTGACTCTGTTTCCGCATAGACCTTTTACGATCATGGAGGGCTTGGTGGACCTGAATGATTCCTCTTCCATAGAATGTCCGGAAGAACATGCTTTTATTGTAATGTATGCCGGTAGTCTGCATGAGACTATGGGAATAAGATTATTATTAGATGCTTTTGAACAAATGGAGGAAAATATGGAATTATGGATTTTTGGTACAGGTGATTTGCAAAGTTTAGTCGAGGAGAAAGCAAAGATTTGTAAAAAGATAAAATATTACGGGAGAGTATCTAACAATGATATTATCCGGTATGAACAAAAAGTTGATTTATTAATAAATCCCCGTTTCAGTAGTCAGGAATTTACTAAATATAGTTTTCCCTCCAAGTTGATGGAATATATGTTATCCGGTACTCCGGTGTTAACAACCAGATTACCCGGAATATCTGAAGAGTATAATGACTTGATGTATTTTATTGAGGATGAAACGGTAGAAGGTGTCCGGAAATCGATAATAGAGTGTTATCGAAAAAAACCGGAGAAATTCCAGAGGAGAGGAAGAGATACGAAAAAGTATGTGTTGGAAAATAAAAATTGTAATGTCCAGATAGATAGGATTATTAATCATATTGTTCAGAATCTATAAATCGTAATTATGTTAAATAAAAAAATAGCGGTAATAGGACTCGGTTATGTAGGACTTCCTTTGGCAAGATTATTTTCTACTCAATATCCGACCGTAGGCTTTGATATGAATCAAAAACGTGTTGACTCTTTAAATAAAGGATATGATGTAACACTTGAAGTCAGTGATGAGCTTTTACGAAATGCAATTAATAACGGATTTAAATGTACGAGTAATATTGAAGATATACGGGATTGTAATATCTATATAGTCGCCGTACCCACGCCTGTGGATAATAATAACCGGCCGGATCTGACACCATTGATCGGAGCGAGTACGACTGTAGGTAAAGTTATTTCCAAAGGAGATATTGTTATTTATGAATCGACCGTTTATCCGGGAGTTACAGAAGAAGAATGTCTGCCCGTAGTAGAAAAAGTATCGGGCCTGAAATTCAATGTTGATTTTTATGCGGGATATTCTCCGGAACGGATTAATCCCGGGGATAAAGAACATACTGTAGAAAAAATAAAGAAAGTCACTTCTGGCTCAACTCCTGAAATTGCAGATATTGTAGATGGTTTGTATAATGCTGTGTTAGTCAATGGAACGCATAAAGCCCCCTCTATAAAAGTTGCGGAAGCATCAAAAATTATAGAAAATTCACAAAGAGATGTAAATATTGCATTTATGAATGAGCTTTCTAAAATTTTTCATGCGATGGGTATTGATACAAGTGATGTCATTGAGGCCGCTGCATCCAAGTGGAATTTTATTAAGATGAAACCCGGGTTAGTAGGAGGGCATTGCATTAGTGTAGATCCGTATTATCTGATTCAAAAGGCCCAGGTCTATGGCGTGCTTCCGAGAATTATGTATAATGCGCGCAGATTAAATGATGGCATGGGTGCTTATGTAGCCAATCAGGTGGTTAAATGTATGAATAAAAAAGGTATTTTGGTGAAAGATGCAAAGATTTTGATATTGGGAGTTACCTTTAAGGAAAACTGTCCGGATATTCGGAATACTAAAGTCGTCGATATCTATACCACTCTGTCTGAGTTTACGAATAATATCGTTATTTATGATCCTTGGGCTAGTCCTGATGCAGTCAAGGGCGAATACGGGATAGATATTGTGAATGCCCTTCCCTCCGAAAAGTCGGATGTTGTTGTTTTAGCTGTCGCTCATAAAGAATTTGAGAATTTGAATATTTTGTCTTTAGTGGAAGACAGGCATGTAATTTATGACGTGAAAGGTTGTCTGGATAGGGATATTATTGACGGTAGATTGTAAGTTGTTGGCTGATGAGAATTTTAATTCCCTCTGTTTCATTTTATCCGGCCCAGGAAGGAGGTCCTTCTAACGCTTTGTATTGGCTTGCCAAAGGCTTTGTGAAAGAAGGTATCGACGTTTCTGTGGTAACAACAGGCAGGTATATAGAAGACAATAAAGTTATCCTTGACAGGTGGCATTGTTTCGAAGGTATTCATATCATATATCAATCTGTAAAGCACTATAAGTTTTCAATTCGTTTGTTACGTACGAATCTGAAAGAAGTAAGGAATTGCGACGTCGTTATTTCCAATGGATTATGTTATTTACCAGGTTTTGTATTAAATACTTACGCTCTTTTTAAAAATAAGAAAGTAATAATTTCTCCCCGGGGAGAAATGTTTTCAACAGCTATTGCAAATAAGGGTTTTGGCAGTAAGATTTTAAAAACCTGTTATTTCAAATTTATTAATCTGATTTATAATAAAAAGGTTATTTATCATGCAACTTCTGTAGAAGAAAGAGATTCTATAATAAAAATGTTTGGAAAAAACCGGAAATTGGTCATCATTCCCAATTATATGGTTTTACCCAGACACATTCATCTTTCTTCTAATCCCTATTCAGGTTATTTGTTATATGTAGGAAGGATTGCTCCCATAAAAGCGTTGGATAACCTGATTAGAGGATTGTCAAAGTCAAAAAAATTTATGGAAAGTTCTTTGCAACTTTTACTTGCAGGAGAGATTGCAGGAGATTATTATAAATATCTGCAAACAGTTATTGCTGATAATCAAATGCAACATAAAGTTAAATTTTTAGGATTAGTAACGGGGGAAGCTAAGAATGAATTGTATGCGAAAGCAAAATGTTTGTATCTGGTGTCTAAATCGGAAAATTTTGGAAATGTTGTTATAGAGGCCTTGGCTCAGGGTACGCCTGTAATAACATCTAAAGGAACGCCTTGGGCTAGTTTGGCATCTGATGGTTGCGGATGGTGGATTGATAATGAGCCTGCTTCAATAGCTAAAGCTACAGATGAATTGTTGGATATGGAGGAGATTGCATATAATTGTATGCGGCAAAGGTGTTATGATCGTTGTATAAATGATTATGATATTTATAACAATATTGATGATTGGATTAATTTAATAAAATAATAAGTATGTCCATTTTTAAAGATAAAATTCTTTTAATTACCGGAGGCACTGGTTCCTTTGGGAATGCTGTATTGCGTCGTTTTCTGGATACGGATATTAAAGAAATCCGCATTTTCAGCCGGGATGAGAAAAAACAGGACGATATGCGTCATCATCTGCAGAATCCGAAAGTCAGATTCTATATCGGTAATGTGCGCGACCGGCAGTCTGTCGACAGCGCTGTGCGTGGAGTGGATTACATTTTTTCGGCAGCAGCATTGAAGCAGGTGCCTTCCTGCGAGTTTTTTCCCCTGCAAGCCGTCCAGACCAATGTCATCGGCACGGATAATGTTCTGGAATCAGCTATTGCCCACCGCGTAAAAAATGTGGTTGTCCTTTCGACCGATAAAGCTGCTTATCCGATTAATGCCATGGGAATCTCAAAAGCCATGATGGAAAAAGTGGCTATTGCTAAAGGACGGGCCCTCGGAGAGAATGCACAGACAACCATCTGCTGTACCCGCTACGGGAATGTAATGGCCTCCCGCGGTTCGGTTATTCCCCTATGGGTAGATCAGATTAAAGCAGGTAAACCCCTTACGGTTACGGATCCCAATATGACCCGTTTTATGATGACGTTGGATGATGCCGTGGATCTGGTCATGTATGCATTTGAACACGGTCATAATGGGGATTTGTTCGTTCAGAAAGCTCCCGCAGCTACCCTGGATGTTCTGGCTGAAGCTTTGAAGCAATTGTATAAGACTGAGGTGGAAGTGAAAACAATCGGTACCCGTCACGGTGAGAAATTGTACGAAACCTTGGTTACCCGTGAAGAAATGGCAAAAGCAATCGATATGGGAAACTATTACCGTATTCCGTGTGATACCCGGGATCTGAATTATGATAAGTTCTTTACCGAAGGCAATGAGGCCGTGGCGAAGATAGAAGATTATCATTCTCATAATACAACCCGTTTGGATGTGAACGGCATGAAGCAATTATTGCTCAAGCTGCGATTTATACGGGAAGATTTGGGTTTGGAGGAGAAATTAAAGACAACTGAAATCAAAAGCGAGTAAAATCCGATACAGAGCCGTTTTATACTTTTCTTTTTGACCGGCATCCTGCCTCATGTACAACGGCTGTTTAATCAACTGATATGTTATGAATATTCTTGTAACGGGAGCCAGGGGTTTCATTGGCAGAAACCTGGTGGCTCAGCTGCATAATATACAATCGGGGAAAGCCAGGAATAATGCTGTTCCCGACGGCCTCAAAGTATTCGAATACGATATAGATAGTGATCCGTCCGAATTAGAGGTATATTGTAAAAATGCAGATTTTGTATTTAATCTGGCCGGGGTAAACAGGCCTAAAGAGCAGTCGGAATTCATGAAAGGTAATTTTGGCTTTGCCTCTACCCTGCTGGATACGCTCAGGAAATATAAAAATACCTGCCCGGTAATGATTTCCTCCTCTATCCAGGCGACACTGGACAATCCCTATGGGGAGTCCAAAAGGGCAGGGGAGCATTTGATGCTGGAATATGCAAAAGAAACCGGGGCGAAGGTATTGATATACCGTTTCCCGAATGTATTCGGGAAATGGTGCCGTCCGAATTATAACAGCGCGGTAGCTACCTTCTGCAACAATATTGCCCATGACTTGGCAATCCGGGTGAATGATCCGGCTGTGGTGATGAATCTGGTGTATGTGGACGATGTGGTAAATGAACTGATCGCTGCCTTAACGGGAGGGGAAAACAGAAAAGGGGATTATTGTGAAGTACCGGTAGTCTATAGCGTTACTTTGGGTAAGATTGTAGAACTGCTTTATTCTTTCAAGGAAAGCAGGAATAATCTGAACGTTCCCGATGTGGGGAATGCCTTTACGAAAAAGTTGTATTCCACTTATCTTTCTTATCTCCCTAGTGACAAGTTCGGTTATCCCCTGAAAATGAACGTGGATGCAAGGGGGAGTTTTACCGAAATCATCCGGACACCGGACCGGGGACAGTTTTCGGTAAATATCTCAAAGCCGCATATCACGAAGGGAAATCACTGGCATCACACCAAGAATGAGAAGTTTGTTGTGGTGAGTGGAAGAGGGGTTATCCGTTTCCGCAATATGAACGGAGAAAATACAGAAGTAATAGAATATTTTGTTTGCGGGGATAAGATAGTGGTTATCGATATCCCTACGGGTTATACCCATAATATTGAGAATCTGGGGGAGACAGATATGGTAACATTTATGTGGTGCAATGAATGTTTTGATCCGCAACATCCCGATACTTTTTTTGAGGAAGTTTAAAAAGAAGAAAATGGCAAAATTGAAACTTATGACGGTAATCGGAACCCGTCCGGAGATTATACGGTTATCGGAAGTTATAAAAAAATGCGACCGGTATTTTACTCAGGTATTGGTACATACGGGACAGAATTACGACTATACCTTAAATCAGGTGTTCTTTGACGATCTGGGACTCCGCGCTCCTGATCATTATTTGAATGCAGTGGGATCCGATTTGGGAGAAACGATCGGCAATATTATAGCCCGGTCTTACAGCCTGATGGCAGAGGTAAAACCGGATGCCGTCCTGGTTCTGGGTGATACAAATTCCTGCCTTTGCGTAATCGGTGCCAAACGTTTACATATTCCGATTTTCCACATGGAAGCCGGTAACCGTTGTTTCGACGAATGTCTGCCGGAGGAAACCAACCGCCGTATTGTAGATGTGACGGCCGATGTCAATATGTGTTATTCGGAGCATGCCCGTCGCTACCTGAATGCGGCAGGCACGCCCCGGGAACGGACTTATGTGGTGGGCTCCCCCATGGCAGAAGTACTTTCTGCAAATCTGCAACAGATCCGGGCCAGCCGTATACTCGAAACATTGGGATTGGAGAAAGGGAAATATATTTTACTTTCAGCTCACCGAGAAGAAAATATCGATATTGAAGCGAACTTTTTCAATCTGATGAATGCTGTAAATGCCATGGCAGAAAAATACGATATGCCGATATTGTATTCCTGTCATCCCCGCTCAAAGAAATATATAGAACAGCGCGGATTCCGTTTTGATCCCCGTGTGATACAACATCAACCGCTGGGTTTCCACGATTACAATCATTTGCAGATGAATGCTTTTGCGGTCGTATCCGATTCGGGAACCCTGCCGGAGGAAAGCAGCTATTTCCTGTCGGTAGGCAATCCGATACCTGCAGTCTGTATCCGTACCAGTACGGAGCGGCCCGAAGCATTGGATAAGGGAGATTTTATCCTGGCCGGCATAACGACGGAGCAGGTATTACAAGCAGTAGATGTTGCTGTAGAAATGAATAAAGATGGAGCATTGGGGTTTCCCACACCTGATTATAAGGACGAGAATGTGTCTGTAAAAGTGGTTAAGCTCATTCAAAGTTATACGGGTATTGTTAATAAAATGATTTGGAGAAAATATTAATACAGAGAAATATATGATAATCATTATTGGTGCATCCAGTTTTATCGGTGTTCATACTGTAACCGAATTTTTAAAAAATAATTCTTCAGTATTGGTAACGGGACGTAATAACAAGTTTAAAAATTATTACGATACTTTAGGAGTAAAGTATGTAAATCTGGATATTACAAATAAAAATGACTTTGAAAAACTTCCGTCAGAAGGGGTGGAAGGAGTGATATTGCTGGCTGGTTTACTACCGGCTAATGCCCCGGTAAATTTGGATGTAGATGAAAATGCCGACGATTATTTTAAGATTAATGTACTGGGGACTATAAACGTTTTGGAATATTGCAGAAAGCATACTATTAAACGTGTCATTTCGACTTCTTCTTATGCTGATGTCTATAACTCCTGGAGCGGCGAAAGGGCTGTTACGGAAGATGAACCGAGGGGATTTATCTATAAAGGGGATCATGCCGTATACGTAATTTCAAAAAATGCAGCAAATGATGTACTGGAATATTATAATCAACAACATGGCATGAAGAATGCCGTTTTCAGGTTTCCTCCGGTTTATGGGGTTGGTCCTCATGGCTCCTTATTTATCAATGGTAAATATTTAAAATCCGGATTACAAATTTTTATCGAGAAAGCCCAGAAAGCTGAAGATATTACCGTTTTTGGAAGTAAAGATTTGAGCCGGGATGTTGCCTATGTGAAAGATGTTGCACATGCTTTTTATCTGGCGATTACAAATCCAAATACTTATGGCCTGTATAATATGACTTCTGGAAAAGGGGTAACTCTTCAGGAACAGGCAGAAATAATTGCTGACGTTTTTGCTCCCCGGGACGGAAGAAAATCAAAGATCCTTTATAATCCTGATATAAAAAATAATACCCCTTCCTATTTGTTCAGTATGGAAAAAGCTAAAAAAGATTTTAACTATGTTCCGGCTTATTCTGATTTTCGCAAAATGATGGAAGATTTTAAAAAGGATATGGACAACAACCTTTACAGAGATCTTTTTAATTATTGATGTATGTACAAACATTTTTTCAAGAGATTCCTGGCTATTTTATTCTCTTTTATTTTATCCCCCTTCCTGTTATTGGTATTGGTTATATTCGGATTAGCGATAAAGATAGAAGACGGCGGTCCTTTATTTTATTGTGCTCAAAGAATTGGTAAAAAGGGGAAAATTTTTAAGATGTATAAGTTGCGGTCGATGAAGGTAAATGCTCCTGATATCCGTTTGGAAGATGGTTCCACTTATAATTCTGCAGACGATCCCCGTGTTACGAAAGTGGGAAAATTTTTGAGAAAAACCAGTATTGATGAGATTCCTCAATTGATAAATGTCATGATAGGAGATATGAGTTTTATTGGTCCCCGTCCCGATTCAGCTATGTATTTAGATAAATATACAGAAGAAGAACGTATTATTCTAACTGTACGGCCCGGAATTACAGGCTATAATCAGGCAATAAACAGGAATTCCGTACTTACAAAAGAAAAATTGAGAAATGATATCTATTATGTAGAACACCTCTCATTTTTATTGGATGTCATGATCATCTTTTGGACGATCCGGACAGTATTATTTTCTGAAAATGTGAATAGAAAATAATAAGTGATGAGAATACTGATTTTTAGTGCTTATTATGAACCAGAATTTGCGGCCAGTTTATATTTGTCGAAACAGTTGTATGAAGGGATGGCAGAGTTGGGATGGACTGTAAACCTATATGTCCCCTTGCCGACACGGGGGATTGATACTTCAATCAGAAATTATTATAAAAAGCAGAAAAGAGAACAATTAATAAATGGACGATTGACGATTCACCGGTTTTATGCACCGAAAGAAGGAAAGTCTGTTCTAGCAAGGGCACTGAGGTATTTTTATATTAATATGGTTTTTGCAGGTATCGGTCTTTTCAAAAAACAGGATGTCCTGTTTTTACAAAGTACTCCGCCTACACAGGGATTAGTAGGGGCTTTTATCCGTTTTTTCAGACGCAAACCTTTTGTCTATAATCTTCAGGATATATTTCCGGACTCCTTAGTAGCGTCGGGATTGACAAAATATAATTCTTTTCTATGGAAAATTGGAAGAAGGATAGAAAATATCACATATAAAAGCGCGTCCAAGATTATTGTTATTTCTGACGATTTTAAGAAAAATCTGTTATCTAAAAAAGTAGCGAAAGACAAGATCAGAGTTATTTATAACTGGGTTGACGAGAAAGTCGTTCATCCGATAGCTAAAGAAGACAATTTCTTATTTGAGGAATTTCAGTTAAGCAGAAATAAGTTTTATATCGTTTATGCGGGGAATTTGGGAAAAGCTCAGAATATCAATATTATTATAGAAGCTGCAAAACAATTCCTGGAGTATGAGGATATAGAATTTTTGATTTTTGGAACGGAGCAACAGTCTAAGCCTTATATCGATTCTTTAGACAACATAAAGATTACAAATTTACGATTTCTGCCGTTGCAATCTTATGATAAGGTTTCTTATGTATATAGTTTAGCCGATGTTTCTGTCGTTTCCTGCAAAAAAGGGTTTGGGGGAAGTGCAATG